>NZ_AZSV01000013.1:0-72615 GCF_000582595.1 Pseudomonas sp. BAY1663 | reverse complement strand
TGGGTTCGACGAAGATCACTGCTCTTGTGGGAGGCCCGACCTCGGGGCGATGCTTTTCAAGCTTCAAGCCTATGGCAGGCCTGCGGCATCGCCGCGAGGGCGCGCCCACTAGGTTCGACGAAGATCACTGCTCCTGTGGGAGGCCCGCCCTCGGGGCGATGCTTTTGGGCTTTTCGGCAGGCCTATAGCCGGCATCGCTGCACGCCCTTGGGCCTGCGCCTCAAGGGCGGCTATGCTTTCCCACTCCATCCCGACCGGTGCCGATCATGTCTTTCGTCATCCCCCGCCTGCTGCTGCCCGTCACCTTCCTGCTGCTCGGCGCCTGTGCCGGCAAGGAGCAGGCGCCGTCGAGCGTGGTGCTCGGCGACGATCGCCGCTGTCCGCAGGCGCTGCAGACCGGCCAGCAACTGATCGTCAGCCTGCCGAGCAATCCCGCCACCGGCTATCGCTGGGCCCTGCGCGAGGCCGCCGCCGGCCAGTTGCGCAGCCTCGGCCCCGAGGTGTTCAGCAATCCGAAGGACGACGTGATCGGCGGCGATGGCCTGTCCACCTGGCGCTTCGAGGCCCACGCGCCCGGCAGCGGCCGACTCTACCTGACCTACCAGCGCCCCTGGGAACCCGATGCCGAGCCGGCCGACCTGTTCGACTGTCGGATCGAGGTACATTGAGCCTCGGTGGAGGGCACGCTTTCGGCTACAATGCCGCCCCGTTTTTCATCGATGCCGCCTGCCCCGTGAGCCACGATCCCGACCGTCTGTTCGCCCAGCCCCTCGTCCACGTCCAGGACTTCGTGTTCAACGAGGACGTGGTGCGGGTGTTCCCCGACATGATCAAGCGCTCGGTGCCGGGCTACCCGGCCATCGTCGAGAACCTCGGCGTGATCGCCGCGCAGTTCGCCCAGCCCAACACCCGCCTGTACGACCTCGGTTGCTCGCTGGGCGCGGTGACCCAGGCGCTGCGCCGTCATGTCAGCCAGGACAACTGCCAGGTGATCGCCGTGGACAACTCCGCCGCGATGGTCGAACGCTGCCGTGAGTACCTGCACGCGCAGGACTCGATGTTCCAGGAGCTGCTACCGGTCGAGGTGATCGAAGGCGACATTCTCGAACTGGCATTCCAGCCCGCCTCGCTGGTGGCGCTGAATTTCACCCTGCAGTTCATCGCCCCCGAGCAGCGTCCGGCGCTGCTCGGCCGCATTCGCCAGGCGCTGGTGCCCGGCGGTGCGCTGATCCTTTCGGAAAAGCTGCGCTTCGAGGATGAGCGGGAACAGCGGCTGCTCACCGACCTGCACATCGCCTTCAAGCGCGCCAATGGCTACAGCGAACTGGAAATCGCCCAGAAGCGCAGCGCCATCGAGAACGTGATGAAGCCCGATAGCCTGGAGACCCACCGCCAGCGCCTGCTGGACGCCGGCTTCTCCCAGGTACTGCCCTGGTTCCAGTGCCTGAATTTCGCCTCGCTGATCGCCCTGCCATGAATCTCGACCTGACTCCCCTCGCCTGGCGCCTGGCCGGCACACCCCTGGCCGCCTGGGCCAATGACGTACAACGACAACTGGATGCCAAGCTGGAAATCGGCCACGGCGACCTGCCGCGCTGGCGCCGCGCCGTCGACGCGCTGCCCGCGCTGATGCCGACGCAGATCGAGCTGCGCGAAGGCTTCCGTCTCGACGCCCCGTGCGACGAAGCCACGCGCGAGGCCACCCGCGAGGCATTGATGGGGCTGTCGCCGTGGCGCAAGGGGCCGTTCGAGGTGTTCGGCGTGCAGGTGGACAGCGAATGGCGCTCGGACTGGAAATGGCAGCGCGTCGCGCCGCACCTGGACCTTGCCGACAAGCGCATCCTCGATGTCGGCTGTGGCAACGGCTACTACATGTGGCGCATGCTCGGCGCCGGTGCCGACAGCGTGGTCGGCGTCGACCCCAACTGGCTGTTCTTCTGCCAGTTCCACGCGATGAAGCGCTACCTGCCGGAACTGCCGGCCTGGCACCTGCCGTTCGCCCTGGAAGAGCTGCCGCCGAAGCTCGAAGGCTTCGACACGGTGTTTTCCATGGGCGTGCTCTACCACCGCCGCTCGCCCATCGACCACCTGCTCGACCTCAAGGACTGCCTGCTGCGCGGCGGCGAGCTGGTGCTGGAAACCCTGGTGGTCGAAGGCGACGAGAACACCGCGCTGGTACCCGAGGATCGCTACGCGCAGATGCGCAACGTCTGGTTCCTGCCCTCGGTACCGGCGCTGGAGCGCTGGCTGCGCCGCGCCGGCTTCGTCGACGTGCGCTGCGTCGACGTCAGCCTCACCCGCGTCGAGGAACAGCGCAGCACCGAATGGATGCGCTACCAGTCGCTGCCGGATTTCCTCGATCCGCAGGACCACGGCAAGACCGTCGAGGGACTGCCGGTGCCGATGCGCGCCGTGCTGCTGGCGCGCAAGCCCTGACACGCCGAGGGCTCAGCGGCGCGCATCCGCGCAACGCTGCAGCCGCGCCTGGCGCTGTTGCGCCGCCACCACCCGCAGCGGCCGCTCGGCTCTTGCGCTGAGCCGCGCCCGGCTCAGGTCACGTGCCGCCAATTGACGATCGTCCAGCGTCAACAACTGTCGATACAGGCGCCGCAGGCACCAGGCGCGATACCAGTCCTGCAGGCTGTGCTGCAGCTCCAGCGGCCACATGGCGGGCAGATAGACGTCGGGCATCCGTGGCTCCGCCTCTCGTCCTGTCCCGCTTCCACGATGTGCAACAGGCATGCTCACCTCCGCTTCGTTCGCCATGGCGGCAACCACCGACTGTGGCCGCCATCCGTCACGCACAGGATGAGCGGGCTTGGATCGTTCAAACAAACGACTAATATGAAAGCCTGCGTTCAGGAATATTGAAGCCAAGCCATGTCACAATCCGCCGAACACCTGCCCACGGCCTCGCTGCCGCTACTGGAAAGCGATGTGTTGCGCACCTTCGTCGCCATCGCCGAAAGCGGCAGCTTCACCCGCGCCGCGGGGCAGATCCACCGCACCACGTCGGCGGTCAGCATGCAGATCAAGCGCCTGGAAGAAACCCTCGGGCGCCCGTTGTTCGTGCGCGAGGCACGCCAGGTACGCCTCACGCCGGCCGGCGAGACCCTGCTGGGCTATGCGCGGCGCCTGCTCAGGCTAAACGGCGAGGCGGTCGCGCACTTCCTGCACCCGGCATTGCATGGCCGCGTGCGCTTCGGCACTCCGGGCGATATCGGCACGCGCATCCTGCCCGGCCTGCTGGCGCTGTTCGCCTGCAGCCATCCGGCGGTGGAAGTGGACGTCTCGGTCGGGCGCAGCGTCGAGATGATCGAGCGTATCGATGCCGGCGAGCTGGACCTCGCGCTGGTCAGCGTCGGCAACCTGGGCCAGGACGACTCGCGGGGCGAGCCCATCCATAGCGAGCCGCTGGTCTGGGCCGGCCGTGCCGGTGGCGTCGCCGCGCTGCGCTCGCCCCTGCCACTGGCGTTGGCCAGCCCCGATTGCGCCTGGCGGCGGCAGGCCCTGGATGCTCTCGATCGTATCGGGCGTGACTATCGCATCGCCTATTCCAGCGAACAGGCCGCCGGGCAGGAAGCCGCGATGATCGCCGACCTGGCGATCGCCCCCTACCCGCAGAGCCTGCTCCGGCCCCCCTTGCAGCGCCTGGACGGCCAGTTCGGCTTGCCGGAGCTGGGCGAATACCGGATCAAGCTGTTGCGCGGCAGCCGCCGCAGCGAGCCGGTCGAGGTGCTCGCCGAGCATGTGATCGCAGCCTTCGCCGAATACCGCAGTGGCCGGCCCGGCGGCAACCTGTAACGGTCGGAAGGAGAAGCGCATGGCTCGCTGGATGATCGTCGCCGGAGCGGCCCTGCTTCTGCTCGGCATCGCCTGGCACTACTTCCCCTGGCTGCTGAACTGGTTCGGTCGCCTACCCGGCGACATCCGCATCGAGTCGGGACGCAGCCGGGTGTTCATTCCGATCACCTCGATGGTGATCCTCAGCCTCGTGCTGACCGTGCTGGTCAATCTCTTTCGCCGCTGAAAAGCTTCGGCAGTCGTAGGGTGGAAAACGAGCGAAGCTCTTTTCCACCAGGCAACGGCCCAAGGTGGAAAACGCGTTGCGGTTTTCCACCCTACGGACGCCCTCAGCCCCGTGCCGCGGCGGCGAGGATCAGCTGCTTCATTTCCTTGACCGCCTGCTTGAAGCCGACGAACAGCGCATGGGCAACGATGGCGTGGCCGATGTTCAGCTCGTTGACCCCACGGATCGCGGCGATGGCCTCGGCGTTGTGGTAATGCAGACCATGCCCGGCATTGACGATCAGCCCGTGGCTGAGGCCGGCCTCGACGCCGTCGCGGATGCGCGCCAGCTCGCAGGCCCGCTCGGCGACACCATGGGCATCGGCGTAGCGCCCGGTATGCAGTTCGATGGCCGGCGCGCCGATGCGGGCCGCCGCCTCGATCTGCCGCGGATCGGCGTCGATGAACAGCGAGACCTCGGCGCCGCAGGCGGCCAGCCGCTCCACCGCGGCGCGGATGCGCGCCTCCTGGCCGGCCACGTCGAGGCCGCCTTCGGTGGTCAGTTCCTGGCGGGTTTCCGGTACCAGACAGACATGCTCGGGCCGCAGCTGCTCGGCGAAGGCGAGCATCGCCTCGGTGACGCCCATCTCGAAGTTCATGCGCGTCTGCAGGGCGTCCTTCATCATCAGCACGTCGCGTTCCTGGATGTGCCGGCGGTCTTCGCGCAGGTGCACGGTGATGCCGTCGGCACCGGCCTCCTCGGCATCCAGCGCGGCCTTGACCGGGTCCGGGTAGCGCGTGCCACGGGCCTGGCGCAGGGTGGCGACGTGGTCGACGTTGACACCGAGCAGGATTCGATTGGCTTCAGTCACGCGGGACCTCCTTCATGGTCATGAACAGTTCGCGGCTGACCAGCGGTCGGCCGCCCAGGTGGGGTGCCAGGGCCTGGCGCATCAGCCGCTTGGCCGCGGCCAAGGCACCCGCCACCTGCCAGTCGGCATCGGCCATCGCCAGGAGTTCCGCGCCATTGAACAGGCCGGGCTGGAACATCTCGACCGGCTCGAGCCCGGCATCCGGCAACAGCCGGTACAGCCGCACGGGGTCGACCGGCTGACCGGCGATATCGGTATCGAGGGCAAAACCATAGCCCAGTTCGCTCAGCAGTCGCCATTCGAAAGCACGCAGCAGCGGCTCCAGCGGACGGTGCGCAGCCAATGCCGGCAAGGTCGCGACATAATGCTCGAACAAGGCGGGATGCGCGTCCTCGGCGGGCAGCAGGCGAATCAGCAATTCGTTGAGGTACATGCCACTGAACAGCGCCTGGCCGTCGAGCCAGTGCGCGGGCCCGGTGTTTTCGAGGCGGGCGATGGTCTTCAGTTCGGACTTGCCGCGCAACTCCACTTCCAGCGATATGAAGGGGCGGATCAGGCTGCCGGCCCTGCCGCGTGCCGCACGCATGACCGCGCGCAGCCGCCCCTGTGGGGTGAACAGGTCGACCAGCGCGCTGCTTTCCTTGTAGGGCCGGCTGTGCAGAACGAAGGCAGGCTGGTGCATGGCGGGCCATGGGTGCGCAATGCGCACGGATGATTGCGGATCGGGTTTTACTGGTAGCCCAGCGAGTGCAGTGCGCGCTCGTCGTCGGACCAGCCACCCTTGACCTTGACCCAGAGGTTGAGCATGACCTTGGAGTCGAACAGCACTTCCATGTCCTTGCGTGCCTCCTGGCCGATGCGTTTGATGCGCTCGCCCTTGTCGCCGATGATGATCTTCTTCTGCCCGTCGCGCTCGACCAGGATCAGCGCATGGATGTGCAGCACGTGGCCTTCCTGCTTGAAGTCCTCGATCTCCACGGTGATCTGGTACGGCACCTCGGCGCCGAGCTGGCGCATGATTTCTCGCGCACCAGCTCGGCGGCAAGGAAACGGCTGCTGCGGTCGGTGATCTGGTCTTCCGGAAAGAAGTGCTCGCCTTCCGGCAGGCGCTCGGCCACCAGCTTTTCCAGCGCCTCGAGGTTCTGCCCGTGCTGCGCGGAAATCGGCACGATCTCGGCGTTCGGCAGTTGCTCGGCGAGCCAGCGCAGGTGCGGCAGCAGCTCGGCCTTGTCCTCGATGCGGTCGGTCTTGTTCACCGCGACGATCAGCGGCCCGGTAACGTACTGCACGCGCTCGAGCACGGCCTGGTCCTCGTCGGTCCAGCGAGTGCGGTCGACGACGAAGATCACCACGTCGACGTCCTTCAGCGCCGAGGCGGCGGTGCGGTTCATGTAGCGGTTGAGCGCCGTCTCGCCGTTCTTGTGCAGCCCCGGGGTGTCGACGTAGACCGCCTGCACGTTGCCTTCGGTCTTGATGCCGAGCATGTTGTGGCGGGTGGTCTGCGGCTTGCGCGAGGTGATCGCCAGCTTCTGCCCGAGGAGGTGGTTGAGCAGGGTCGACTTGCCGACATTCGGCCGACCGACGATGGCGACGTAGCCGCAGCGGCTGACGTCTTGCTGCTGTGCGTGCTCGTCAGTCATGTCCGTTCTCCACGCCGAGGGCGATCAATGCGGCCGCCGCGGCGACCTGTTCGGCAATGCGGCGACTGGCGCCCTGCCCGTGGGTTTTCTCGTTGAGCAGCGCCACCTCGCATTCGACGAAGAAGGTTCGGCAATGCGGCTCGCCCTGGATATCCACCACCCCGTAGCGCGGCAGCTCGCAGGCGCGCGATTGCAGGAACTCCTGCAGGCGGGTCTTGGGATCCTTGTTGGTGTCGACCAGGGTCAACCCCTGCAGTTCGTTGTCCAGCCAGGCGAGCACGCGGTCGCGGGCGGTTTCCATGCCGGCATCGAGATAGATCGCACCGATCAGCGCCTCGAGGGTGTCGGCGAGGATGGATTCGCGCCGAAAGCCACCACTCTTGAGCTCCCCGGAGCCCAGCCGCAGGTGTTCGCCGAGCTCGAACCCACGCGCCAGCACCGCCAGCGTCTCGCCCTTCACCAGGCGCGCGCGCAGACGCGACAGCTGGCCCTCGCGGGCCTGGGGAAAGTGGTTGAACAGCGCCTCGCCGGCGATGAAGTTGAGAATCGCGTCGCCGAGGAACTCCAGACGCTCGTTGTTGCGTCCGGCATAGCTGCGATGGGTCAGGGCCAGGAGCATCAGCTCCGTGTCCTTGAATTGATAACCGAGCCTGCGCTCGAGTCGGGCTAACGAAGTGCTCACGGCATCCTTAGGCGATATTCTTTGTCGAAGTTCGCCACCAGATCGAGATTGCGGATCAGCGGCTCGCGTTTTTCGTATTTCAGGTGTGCCCTGAATTCATTGTTCTGGATTTCGACCTTCAGCGCTTTCTTCAGATCGATGTCCTGGATGCCGTTGACCTGCATCCCCTTGCTGACATGACTATAGAACTCTCCGACACTGCGGATCTCCAGCGCTTCGTCGGTTTCCACGGACTTGATGATCTTGTCCATGGACATGTAATCGAAGTAATGCGGGAACATCTTGAATCCGGTGCTGGCGAAAAATGCCACGATGGCCAGCACCATGACCCAGCTCAGCATGGACAGCCCTTTTTGCGAACGCGCAAAGCTCATGTCGACCTCTATGTCGTTACGATACCCACCGATCGGGGCAGGCCCAATATAGCGAGCCCGCTCGAACGAACAGGGGCGGCAATTCACAGCTTTCAGTGAATCAGCCCCACCCGGGAGAAATTCGGCAGGTTGCCCAGCTTCGGATCGGGCCAGCTCATCCACACGGCGAAGGCCTTGCCGACGATATTGCGGTCCGGCACCATCCCGGCGAGTTCGGCCGGAATCGTCTCGCTCTGCCAGTAACGGCTGTCGTTGGAGTTGTCGCGGTTGTCACCCATCATGAAGTAGTGACCGGCCGGCACGGTCCACTGCCGGCTCGGCTCGATCCGATAGCGCCCCATCTCCTTGCGGATCTGGTGCTCCACCTCGCCCAGCTTCTCCTGATAGAGCACGGCGCTGCCCAGGCTGCCCGGCTCCTCGCCGATCAGGGTTTCGGCCACCAACCGGTCGTTGACGTACAGGCGGCGGTCGCTGCTGTAGCGAACGGTGTCGCCCGGCAGGCCGACGACCCGCTTGATGTAGTTGATGCTCGGCTCGTTGGGATAGCGGAACACCATGACATCGCCACGCTTCGGATCGCTGACCTCGATCACCTTGCTGTCCACCACCGGCAGGCGGATGCCGTAGGCGAACTTGTTCACCAGGATGAAATCGCCCACCTCGAGGGTGGGAAGCATCGAACCGGAGGGAATCTGGAACGGCTCGACCAGGAACGAGCGCAGCACCAGCACGATCGCCAGCACCGGGAAGAACGACTTGCCGTACTCGATCAGCAGCGGCTCCTTGCTCAGCGCTTCCAGCGTCGAGGGGTCGATTTCCCCGGCGCGCCCTTCGTAGTTGGCAATGGCCGCACGACGACGAGGGGCGAAGAACAACAGGTCGCTCAGCGCCAACAGGCCGCAGACGGCAACGGCAATGACCAGCAACAACGGGAAATTGATCGACATATCAGCTATCTACCTTCAACACCGCGAGGAACGCCTCTTGCGGGATTTCCACGCTGCCGACCTGCTTCATGCGCTTCTTGCCGGCCTTCTGCTTCTCCAGCAGCTTGCGTTTGCGGCTGACGTCGCCGCCGTAACATTTCGCCAGAACGTTCTTGCGCAGCGCCTTGACGGTGGTGCGGGCAACGATCTGCCGCCGATGGCCGCCTGGATCGCCACGTCGAACATCTGCCGGGGAATCAGCTCTTTCATCTTCTCGGTCAACTGGCGCCCCTTATAGTGGGCATTGTCGCGATGCACGATCAATGCCAGGGCATCGACCTTCTCGCCGTTGATCAGCACGTCCAGCTTGACCAGATTGGCCGACTGGAAGCGCTCGAAGCTGTAGTCCAGCGAGGCGTAGCCGCGGCTCACCGATTTCAGCCGGTCGAAGAAGTCCAGTACCACCTCGCTCATCGGCAGGTCGTAGCGCACCTGTACCTGGGAGCCGAGGAACTGCATGTCGCGCTGCACGCCGCGCTTCTCGATGCACAGGGTGATGACGTTGCCCAGGTGATCCTGCGGCACCAGGATGTTGGCCTGCACGATGGGCTCGCGCATGTCGTCGATGGAGGACAGATCGGGCAGCCGCGACGGGTTGTCGACGTAGAGGGTTTCGCCGTTCTTCAGCAGCAGTTCGTAGACCACGGTGGGCGCCGTGGTGATCAGGTCCAGGTTGTATTCGCGCTCCAGGCGCTCCTGGATGATCTCCATGTGCAGCATGCCGAGGAAGCCGATGCGGAAGCCGAAGCCCAGGGCCTCGGAGCTTTCCGGCTCGTACTGCAGCGCCGCATCGTTGAGCGTGAGCTTCTGCAGGGCTTCGCGGAAGTCCTCGAAGTCGTCGGAGCTGACCGGGAACAACCCGGCGTACACCTGCGGCTTGATGCGCTGGAAGCCCGGCAGCATCTCTACGTCGGGCGTGCTGGACAGCGTCAGGGTGTCGCCCACTGGCGCGCCATGGATGTCCTTGATACCGGCGATGATGAAGCCCACCTCACCCGCCTTGAGGTCGGCGGTCGCGGTGTGCTTGGGCGTGAAGACACCGACGCTGTCCACCTGATGGACCTTGCCGGTGGACTTCACCAGCACCTTGTCGCCCTTCTTGATACGGCCGTGGCGCACACGCACCAGGGACACCACACCCAGGTAGTTATCGAACCAGGAGTCGATGATCAGCGCTTGCAGCGGCGCATCGATCTCGCCCTGCGGCGGCGGAATGACCTCGACCAGGCGCTCCAGCACATCGACCACGCCCATGCCGCTCTTGGCGCTGCAGGCGACCGCGTCGGTGGCATCGATGCCGATGATGTGCTCGATCTCGTCCTTGACCCGCTCCGGCTCCGCCTGCGGCAGGTCCATCTTGTTCAGCACCGGCATGACCTCGAGGCCCTGCTCGATGGCGGTATAGCAATTGGCGACCGACTGCGCCTCGACCCCCTGGCCGGCATCGACCACCAGCAAGGCGCCTTCGCAAGCGGCCAGCGAGCGGCTGACTTCATAGGTGAAGTCGACGTGGCCGGGCGTGTCGATGAAATTCAGCTGGTAGGTTTTCCCATCCTGCGCCTTGTAGTGCAGGGTAACGCTGTGGGCCTTGATGGTAATGCCGCGTTCGCGTTCCAGATCCATCGAGTCCAGCACCTGCGCCTCCATTTCGCGCTCGGACAGGCCGCCGCACATCTGGATGAAGCGGTCCGCCAGGGTCGACTTGCCGTGATCGATATGGGCGATGATGGAAAAATTGCGGATATGACTCAGGTCACTCACAGCTCAACACTCGGAAAAGTCGCGGGTCGATTGCCCGCCGAAAATAGCCGGGGAGTGTAACTGATCAGCCCTTGAAGCGCCACGCGCAAGCCGTCCGCGCAATGCGAGCGCGACGCCGGCACAAGAACGGATATCCCGAAAACAAGAAGGGCGGTATGAACCGCCCTTCTTCCTATGCCTTCCGGATCACTCGGCCAGCTTAAAGGTGATGAAGCTGGCGCGCCCCTGGCGCAATACACGCATCGACACCGAGCGATTCTTCGGCAGTTGCTCCGCCACGCGGGCGAACGTAGCGGCCGAGTTGATCGCCTGGTTGTTCAGATGGGTGATTACATCCCCCGGGCGCAGGCCGATCATCGCGGCAGGACCGTTGAGGATTTCGGTGATGACCACGCCACCCGGCAGGTCGAGGCTCTTCTTCTGTTCCTCGGTCAACTCGGTGACCTTGACGCCCAGGCGGTTGTCGCTGCGTTCCTGGCCACCGGAACCGGACGCCGCCACGGCGTCGCCTTCTTCCGGCATGGCACCGATATTGACATCGAGCGTCTTGCGATCACCGTCGCGCACCACTTCCATCCTGGCCTTGCTGCCCGGCTTCAGCGCGCCCACCAGATGCGGCAGGTCGGCGGACATGATGATCGGCTTGCCATTGAGGCTGAGGATCACATCGCCGACACGCAACCCGCTCTTGGCTGCCGGACCACCATCCATCACCTGGGCCACCAGCGCTCCGGCAGGACGCTCGAGGCCGAACGACTCGGCCAGATCCTTGTTCACTTCCTGGATCACCACGCCGAGCCAGCCCCGATTGACCTTGCCGTCGGTACGCAGCTGGTTGGCGACATCCATCGCCACATCGATCGGAATCGCGAAGGACAGCCCCATGAAGCCGCCGGAGCGGGTGAAGATCTGCGAATTGATACCCACGACTTCGCCCTGGAGATTGAACAGGGGGCCGCCCGAGTTGCCCGGATTGATCGCCACGTCCGTCTGGATGAAGGCACGTAGCTTTCGTTGGGCAGGCTGCGGCCGGTGGCGCTGACGATGCCCGCCGTGACGGTATGGTCGAAGCCGAATGGTGAACCGATCGCCAGCACCCATTCCCCCACCTTCAGATCATCGGACTTGCCCACCTTCACGGTTGGCAGCCCCTTCCCTTCGACCTTCAGCACGGCGATATCGGTGCGCGGGTCGGCCCCCACCAGCTCCGCGCTCAGCTCGCTGCGGTCGGGAAGGCGCACGAGGATTTCGTCGGCACCGGCAACCACATGATTGTTGGTCAGCACGTAGCCGTCATCGGAGATGATGAAGCCGGAGCCGAGAGATTGCGCCTCGCGCTGTTGCCCACGCCCCGGGGCACCGGGAATCTGCGGAATGCTGTGCTCGAAAAAGTCGCGAAAGATTGGCGGCAACCCCTCGAGCTCGGGAATCTGCGCGGAGGCACCGCGCGCCGGCACCTTCTGCTTGGTACTGATATTGACCACTGCCGGCGAGGCGCTTTCAACCAGCGGCGTGAAATCAGGCAAAGCTGCCTGCGCGACCAGGGCTTGCCCGAGCAATGCCAAGCCCGCCACAAAGGCAAAGCAGCCATTTCGATTGAACATGAACACAAGTCTCCCCACTGATGAAACAAGAAACTCAGGGGCCGACAGGCCCCGCGAGCATGGCGCGCAAAACGACCGGCTGCAGATTCGGATCATCCGCCGTACGCCGGCTCCGCATGCGCACGATCAACCAGGAAACGAAGAATCCCGCAAGCCCCGCCAGAATGACGACCGGCTCGCGCGCCGAGAACTGAGCGGCAAGCAATGCAGCCGCCATCAGCATGAGCAGGGGAGAAGATAGACAAGGACGGCACTGCGCAGCAATACGTCCTCGCGAATTCCGACGATGACGGAATCGCCGACCTGCAGGTTGAGATCGCAAACCGCTCGAATCAGGCCGCGTCGCTCACGGACGCCCAAGGTATCCATCAGCCCCTGGCCACAGCCGCTCTTCGCGGAGCAACCGGAACAGGTGCTCTTGCGCCGGGTTTCGACCCATACCGCGCCCGCGTCCAGCGCAACGACCCGCCCCGGCTCTTCGATCATCTTTGCGCCTGTTCCGCGCCGGCCCTCATGGACAGGGCCACCCGTTCGGCGGTCCCAAGGGGAATCTCGCCCACCACCGTGACCATGACATCCCCGTCAGCGGTGCTGATGCGCTTGGATACGGCCACGGTAGGTCCCATCTGGCTGCGCGCATCCTCGACCAGTGCGCCGCGCAGCGGCTCGAGGAACACCGAGAACTTGGCCAGGCCATCCCCATAGGACAGCCAGGAAACCGTTTCCGAGGAAGCAGGGCTGGGGCGCACATTGGCATCCAGCAATACGAAGCCAGGCGGCAGCCAGTCCGAACGCCATGCCGACTCGGGCGCCGCTTCGCGAGCGACCGCCGCGATATCCTTGCAGGCTCCGCTGGGTTTCAGCAGCTGCGCATCGATCGGGTCGGCCGTGAAGCGGGTGAACTGGAAGCGCTCGAGCAACTGCCCCTTCTCGTTGAGCATCAACGATTTGAGTGGCAAGGCGGTATCCCGGTCCAGGTGCAACTCGAAGCCATAACGGTGCTGATCCCGTGGGGTCACGGCCAGTGCCACCGCGGAACGGCCAGCGACACGAGAATCGCCGATCATCCGGAATTCATACCATTCGGACAATGCTTTCGGATCGAGACGCTGCCCCCGCCATGCCTGGGCTTCGCGGAACTGCGCCGCGAGCTCGTCGGTGGCACACTGCATCTGCCCATCGACGCGCACCACCTCGGCAGGAGGACCATCGAGCTGCAGCAGGCGTTCTTCAACACGCCCACCGTCCACCCGCTGCCAGACGGCATGACTGGAAAAGCTGCCATTGCGTTCGTAGACGAACGTCCCTGCGTAACTCTGTTTCTGCTCCGCTGCCGCGAGGCGATCCATCCAGGCCCCGGCATCAGCAGCAAGGGCCGGCATCGATAGCCAGCCCCCCAGCACCACATACAGCGGTAAGACGCGCATGTTTCTCCCTAACGTTCTTCCATGCTGGCGGCGCGAGCGTAAGGCAGCGCGCTATCCGATCCAGTGCCAAAGGCAGCCTGCTGCGCATGCTGACGGACGTAGGCCGGCAGGCGTTCCTCATGCCAACGCTCGATCGGCGCGTTATCGGCTGCAGTTTGCGCCGGCACCTCCGCCTGCCCTTCGCTATAACCGGCCAACACGGTCGGCCCCTGGTTGGCCTGCGGCACCGAGATACTCGGCTGGGCAGCCTGCTGAGCCAACTGCGGCCCGGCGACATCGCTCTGATTGTACAGACGCACACCCGCCAGTACAGCGACGGTCACCGATGCGGCCACCGCCAAGCGGCCCAGCCCTTTCCAGCCCGAACGCTGCGGTTGTGCGGGCGCAGCCTCGTCGGCCAGCGCGGCCGATACTGCGGCAGCAATGTCCAGGCGCGGCTCGATCAACTCCTTATGCATGGCGGCACGGGCGAGCTGATAGCGCGACCAGGTGGTACGCAGCTCAGGATTGTCGCCTGCGAGCACACGACGTAATTCCAACTCGTCCGCTTCGTTATCCATCACCGCGGACAGCGATTCATGCAGGGCTTCACGACTCATGGCGGTTCCTCTCTTGCTGTCGCCGCTGTCTCAGGATTCATGCAACAGGGGTTGCAACGCTTTATCTATGGCTTCACGCGCCCGGAAGATCCGAGAGCGCACCGTGCCCACCGGACACTGCATGACACTGGCAATGTCTTCATAACTAAGACCGTCGAATTCACGCAGTGTTAGAGCGGTACGCAAATCTTCGGGCAAAAGCTGAATGGTTCGATGAACGGTATCTTCTATCTCATCCCTGAGCAGCGCTCGCTCCGGCGACTCGATATCCTTGAGGGCGTGATCGCTTCATAGAACTCGGCATCTTCGGAACTCACATCACTATCCGGCGGACGCCTGCCACGCGCCACCAGATGATTCTTCGCCGTGTTGATGGCGATACGGTACAGCCAGGTATAGAACGCACTGTCGCCACGAAAGTTGGCTAGCGCGCGATAGGCTTTGATGAACGCTTCCTGGGCGACATCCTGAGCCTCATGGGAGTCGTGCACGAATCGCACGATCAGCCCAAGGATCTTGTGCTGGTATTTCATTACCAGCAGATCAAACGCCCGCTTGTCCCCGCGCTGCACTCGCTCAACCAGCTGCTGGTCCTGCTCCTGAGTCAACATGCACGCTCCTCCTTGAAACCGAAGGGGCGTCGCTCACACCAGCGAACCGACCTGCCAGAATAGACCCGGGCTTTACGCAAAAGTTCTCCCCCCTCCTAGCAAGCTTTCCTGCAATACCTGACGGCGATTGCAACACAGCGCCGCGCCAGACCCGCTAGCGACGCCGTCCTGGTATCCATAGCAAACCCGCACCGCCCATCCAGAATGGCCAGCTGGCTTGCCTTCATAACTGTCTATTGAGTGGCCACTAGCAAGAAAAGTTCCCCTTACCCGGCCACAGGCTTCCGTTTGTCTATTTTGAGGCGATGTCCCACCTATATACTAGGGTCTGTTGGCGCTTCATCGCGAGCCGCGTTGCCGCGTCAAATGGCGCCAGGCAAGGCGCGGGACGCAGGTAATGGTGGTTCCCTTGCCAAGTCCCGCAACGCCGCATGGCGCCATTTGCCGCGCAACCCTTCGGGCCGGGCCTGTTTTTTGCGCGATGCTGCGTTACTCGTCGCTTATTTGGAATGCCAAACTTCGCTTCTCGCGCCTTGCCTCGCACAAAAACAGGCGCCGGCGCGGCCGCGAATGAAATGTCAACAGACCCTAGGTCCGATTTCTCGGGCACGGTTTCTCTGCGGAATTCGACATGAGCCAAGTTCAACGATACGACGTTTTGGTCATCGGCAGCGGTGCCGCCGGGCTGACCCTCGCCCTCAACCTGCCTGCGGACCTGCGCATCGCCGTACTCAGCAAGGGCGACCTGGCCAACGGCTCGACCTACTGGGCCCAGGGCGGCGTCGCGGCGGTACTGGACAATACCGATACCGTGGAATCCCACGTCGCCGACACCCTGGTGGCCGGCGGCGGGCTGTGCCGCGAGGACGCGGTACGCTTCACCGTCGAACACAGCAACGAAGCGATCCAGTGGCTGATCGAACAAGGCGTCCCGTTCACCCGTGACGACACCCCCGATCGCGAGGATGGCGGGTTCGAATTCCACCTCACCCGCGAAGGCGGTCATAGCCATCGGCGCATCATTCACGCCGCCGACGCCACCGGTGCAGCCATTTTCAATACCCTGCTCGCCCAGGCACGCAACAAGAGCAACATCGAACTGCTGCAGCAGCGCGTCGCGGTCGACCTGATCACCGAACACAAGCTTGGCCTGCCCGGCAGACGCTGCCTTGGCGCCTACGTGCTCAATCGCGGCACGGGCGAAGTGGAAACCTTCCAGGCCCGCTTCGTGGTCCTAGCAACCGGCGGCGCGGCCAAGGTCTACCTGTACACCAGCAATCCCGACAGCGCCTGCGGCGACGGTATCGCGATGGCCTGGCGCGCCGGCTGCCGGGTAGGCAACCTCGAATTCAACCAGTTCCATCCGACCTGCCTGTACCACCCGCAAGCCAAGAGCTTCCTCGTCACCGAGGCCTTGCGCGGCGAAGGCGCGCTGCTCAAGCTGCCCAATGGCGAACGCTTCATGCCGCGCTTCGATCCCCGCGAAGAGCTGGCGCCACGCGACATCGTGGCCCGCGCCATCGACCACGAGATGAAGCGCCTGGGCATCGATTGCGTCTACCTGGACATCAGCCACAAACCCGCCGACTTCATCAAGAGCCATTTCCCCACGGTGTACGAGCGTTGCCTGGAATACGGCATAGACATCACCCGCCAGCCGATCCCGGTGGTGCCGGCGGCGCACTATACCTGCGGCGGCGTGCTCGTCGACCAGGCCGGGCGGACCGACATCCCCGGCCTCTACGCGATCGGCGAAACCAGCTTCACCGGCCTGCACGGCGCCAACCGCATGGCCAGCAACTCGCTGCTGGAATGCTTCGTCTACGGCCGCGCCGCCGCCCAGGACATGTTGCGCGAACTGCCCCGGGTCGCCGCGACGGCGGCACTGCCCGCCTGGGATGCCAGCCAGGTCACCGATTCCGACGAGGACGTGATCATCGCGCACAACTGGGATGAGCTGCGGCGCTTCATGTGGGACTACGTCGGCATCGTCCGTACCAGCAAGCGCCTGATGCGCGCCCAACACCGCGTACGCCTGCTGCTCAGCGAGATCGACGAGTTCTATAGCAACTACAGGGTCAGCCGCGACTTGCTGGAGCTGCGCAACCTTGCCCTGGTGGCCGACCTGATGATCCGCTCGGCCATGCAACGCAAGGAGAGCCGCGGCCTGCACTACACCCTCGACTACCCGGAGCTGCTGCCGGAGGCCGTCGACACTATTCTGGTGCCGCCCACCTATTGCGGCTGAACTTCAAACGCACCCTCAGCCGGCGGTGCTGATCGTACGGCAGCGCATCGCGCGCAATGCAGACACTGCGCGCCAAACGCTGCCCCACGGGACGGAAACGCAGGATCACCACGCCAGGCAAGGCCAGGCTATCGGGCAGCAACTGGACCGCTTGCCAGCCCCGTTTTGCGCTCCACAGCTGCCAGCCGCGCTCGTCGTGTCGCAGCCCACGCCAGGCCCCCGGACCGAACAACAGAGCACCGCTCGCCAACACGCGCAGCGCATGGGCGAGACATAACGACAGGCAGACCAACCGCAGCCAGAACGGCGCAGGTGACAGCAGAACGACCATCAGGGCCAGGCCCTGGACGGCGAAGTAGAGCGCCAGCAGCAGACCGGACGGTCGCCAGTGGCACTCGAAGGGTTGCCTACTTGGGCTGGACACGATCGAGGATCATGCGAACCATGCGGCGCAGGTCCTCATCCTCGGGCTCGCCACGCTGCATGAACCAGCCGAACATATCCTGATCCTCGCAACTCAACAATTTGCGGTAGCGGCGCTGATCCTCTTCGTCCAGACTGGGATAGACCTCCTTGACGAAGGGCACCAGCAGCACATCCAGTTCGAGCATGCCGCGGCGGCTCTGCCAGAACAGGCGATTGAGTTCGGATTGCTCGGCCATACATCGGCTCCTTTGGGGAAGGCCGGCATTATAACGGCTGTCGCTGCGCCCACTAGTCGGTTTTTTTCGCCGAACAGCGAACCAGCCGCCACGCAACCCGTTTGCACGGCCTGCTATGATGAGCCTCCGGATTCTGACGACGACTCATCATGACCGACACTGCTTATTTTTGCGTCCTGTCTCATGAAGGCGTCCTTGCCGTGCGCGGCCCGGATGCCAGCAAGTTCCTGCAAGGCCAGCTGACCTGCAACCTCAATTATCTCGACGCCGACCATGCCAGCCTCGGCTCGCGCTGTACGCCCAAGGGCCGCATGCAGTCGAGCTTCCGCATCCTCTCCGACAACGACGGCTACCTGCTGGCCATGGCCAGCGAACTGCTGCAGCCGCAACAGGCCGATCTCGGCAAATATGCGGTGTTTTCCAAATCGCGCCTGACCGATGAAAGCGCGGCCTGGTGCCGCTTCGGCCTCGCCGATGGCGATGGCGCTCTGGTCAGCCTGGGGCTGGATCTGCCGCAGGCCGCAGACCGGGTGGTACGCGCAAACGGACTGCTTGCGATTCGCCTGCCCGATGGCCGCGCCGAACTCTGGGTTCCCGCCGCCGAGGCCGAAGAAGCCCGCCTGCGCCTGGGCGCGCAACTGCAAGAAGCACCCCTGCAACGCTGGCTGCTCGACCAGGTTCGCGCCGGCATCGGCCAGGTGTTCGGCAGCACCCGCGAGTTGTTCATCCCGCAGATGATCAACCTGCAGGCACTCGGCGGCGTGAGCTTCAAGAAGGGTTGCTACACCGGGCAGGAAATCGTCGCGCGCATGCAGTATCTGGGCAAGCTCAAACGGCGCCTGTACCACCTGGCCGGCGACAGTGGCCAGGATGCCCTGCCCGCCCCCAGCGTGGAACTCTTCTCGCCGGTGCACGGCTCGAGCGTCGGCGAGGTAGTGCTGGCGGCCCCCAGCGCCGACGGCATGGAGCTGCTGGCCGTGCTGCAGGAAGATGCCGTTGCCGACGGCCAGATATTCCTCGGCTCCCCCGACGGGCTGCCGCTGAGCCTGCTCGAACTGCCCTACGCCCTCGATCCGGACCGGGAAATCCAGCGATAGGCGAGCCTGCCGTACGCCCGGGCGATGCCGACCGACACATGAAAGGAATGACATGAGCACCCTTGCCGAAAAAGTCCAGCGCGAACTGACCCTGGCCATCGAGAACGATGAACTGGTCCTGCCCACCCTGCCCGAGGTAGCGCTGCGGGTCCGCGAAGCCGCCGAAGACCCGGACATCAGCATCCCCGCGCTGAGCAAGGTGATCGGCAACGACGCCGCCCTCACCGCGCGCATTATCAAGGTGGTCAACAGCCCACTGCTGCGCACCAGCCGCGAGATCGACGATCTGCAAACGGCGATCAGCCGTCTGGGCATCAACTACACCTGCAACCTCGCTACCGGCCTGGCCATGGAACAGATGTTCCAGGCCACCACCGACGTCGTCGACCGCAAGATGCGCGAGGTCTGGAACAAGAGCACCGAGGTCGCGGCCATCAGCCATGTGCTCTGCCGCCACTACACCCGGCTGATGCCGGACCAGGCGACGCTCGCCGGCCTGGTCCACCAGATCGGCATCCTGCCGGTGCTGACCTATGCCGAAGAGCACGGCGCGCTGCTCGCCGACTCCATCAGCCTCAACCATGTCATCGACAAGATCCATCCACTGGTCGGCGAGAAAATCCTGCGCACCTGGGATTTCCCCGACGCGATCGCCGCGGTGGCGGGGCAATACACCGATTTCCAGCGCAACTCCGCCGCGGTCGACTACGTCGACATCGTCCAGGTCGCCACGCTGCAAAGCCACCTCGCAGCAGCCATCCCTATACCCAGCTGGACTGGCGCCAGGTACCGGCCTTCGCCAAGCTGGGCCTGGACCCGAGCTCGCTGATGCACGAAGACGAAGATCTTTCGGCGGCCATGGATGCCGCCATGACCATGCTCCAGTAAGCCTTTCCCCTGGCGCGCCCCAGGGGCCTGCCTGGTCAGTTCAGCGCCACCCCAGCCCACCAGCCCACCGTCCGCCCGAAGGCGAGGAACCGCCCCTGCGACGCTCCAGTCACAGAAAGGGACGGCAATCTCGCCGCATCGCGCTTCGTGCATCGCGCTCCAGGCCGGCACGAGCCCTCAGGTAGATGAAGGAGAACGCTATGGCTACAACAACAACCAAGACTATCTTCTCAGGCGCCTTCGCTCTGCTGCTCGGACTGGCCGCCAACATGGCCCTGGCTGCAGAAGGGGAAAACTTTGTCGATGAGGCCTCCACCAAAGGCATTGCCGAAATCGAAACCGCGAAAATCGCCCTGGACAAAGGCACCTCCGAGGATGTGAGGCAATTCGCACAGATGATGATCGATGACCACACCCAGGCCAATCAGCAACTCGCGCAGTTGGCCCAGGAAAAGGATCTGGAAATGTCCGATGAGGCGACCCTGATGGACAAGGCCAAGGTCATGATCCTCAAGTGGCGCGATGGCGAGAACTTCGACCAGGCCTACTCCAACAACCAGGTCGTCGCCCACGAGCAGACCATCAAACTGTACCGCCAGTACCTGGAAAGCGGCGAGAACCCCGACCTCAAGCAGTACGCCGAAACCACGCTGCCCAAGCTCGAACAGCACCTGCAGCATGCCAAGGAGCTGCAAGCCAAGCACGGCGCAAACGACTGATCGCACCCCGCGCCCGATGCCGCGCCCGGAGGCATCGGGTCACACCTCTGCCGACAACTGCCAGTCGATCGGCGTCAGCCCCTGCTGCGCGAGGAATTGATTGGCACGGCTGAAGTGACCATTGCCGAAAAAGCCACGATGCGCCGACAGCGGTGACGGGTGCACCGACTTCAGCATCAGGTGCCGAGTGGCGTCGATCAGTTTCGCCTTCGATTGTGCATGCGCGCCCCAGAGCATGAACACCAGATGCGGGCACCGTTCACTGACCACCTCGATGATCCGGTCGGTGAAGCGCTGCCATCCGGCATTGGCATGCGAACCGGCGATCCCCCGCTCCACGGTCAGCGAGGTGTTGAGCATCAATACCCCCTGCTCCGCCCAGTGCTGCAGATAGCCATGCCGCGGGATGTCCAGGTTCAGATCGCGCTTGAGCTCCTTGAAGATGTTCTGCAGCGATGGTGGCGGCGCCACGCCCGGCTGCACGGAAAAGCAGAGGCCATGGGCCTGGCCGGGACCGTGATAGGGGTCCTGGCCGAGAATGACCACCTTGACCTGATCGAGCGGCGTCGAATTGAGCGCATTGAAGATCATCGGCCCTGGCGGATAGATCACCTTGCCGGCCGCCTTCTCGCTGCGCAGGAATGCTCCGAGCTGCTGCATGTAGGGCTTGTCGAACTCGTCCCGCAGCGCGGCCTTCCAGCCCGCCTCGAGCTTGATGCGATCATCTTGAGTCATGGGATTTTCCGGTTGGCCAAACCGCCGAACCCTAAAAAAGTCGCCCATGGTTGTCAACGCTCGCAGCTGCGCATGCATTGCTTCAGCGCAAATGCCGGCCCCCTCCTTTAGTCATAATCGCACTTGGCTCACGTACTGATGCAACCGCACTCCGTGAAGCCACATAAAGAGTGACGGCCCTGCCTCTCGGGGGTAAAAAGGCCCACTGCCAATAAACCAATAACAAAAGCGATAAAACAAGGAACATGCAATGAAGCGGATTACCCTTTTGGCGCTAGGGCTGGGGTTCTGCCTTACGGCTCAGGCTGCCGACCCCATCACGCTCGGCCTCAACTACCCCCGTACCGGCAGCTACAAGGAAGAAGGCCTGGCGCAGATGCGCGGCGCCCTCATGGCCATCGACGAGATCAATGCGGCGGGGGGCGTCCTGGGCCGCCCATTGCAGCTGATCAGCCGCAACAGCGCCTCACGCCCCGACAAGTCCATCGCCAACGTCGACAAGATGGCCGACGAAGGCGCGGCCATGCTCTTCGGTGGCGTGTCCAGTGCCGTCGCCATCGCGGCCAGCAAGCGCGCCAAGGAGCGCGGCCTGCTGTACTTCGGCACGCTCACCTACTCCAACGACACCACCGGCAAGGACGGCCACCGCTACATGTTCCGCGAGTGCAACAACGCCTGGATGAGTGCGCGGGTGCTGGGGCAGTACCTGAACGAGAACATGCCGGGCAAGAACTACTTCTACATCACCTCCGACTACACCTGGGGACACACCAGCGAGAGCTCGCTGCGCCAGGCCACCGGAACCGTCGACCAGAACAGGCACCCCGGTATCAAGACCGCCTTTCCCGGCGCTCGCCTCTCCGATTATCGGGCCGCCTTGGAAAAAGCCGCCGACAGCGGAGCCGACGTACTGGTCCTGGTGCTTTTCGGCGAGGACATGGTGCGTGCGATGCGTATCGCCGACGAACTCGGCCTGAACAAGAAGATGCAGATCGCCATTCCCAACCTGACGCTGTCAATGGTCGAGCTGGCGGGCCCCGACATCATGCGCGGCGTGCTCGGCACCGAGCCCTGGACCTGGCGCGTGCCCGACCTCGAAGGCTCCGAACCCGGCAAGGCCTTCGTGAAGAACTTCGGCGAGCGCTACCAGATCCATCCCTCCAGCTCCGCCGCCTCGGCCTACAGCATCGTCTACCAGTGGGCCGATGCCGCCACCCGCGCCAAGAGCATCAGCAGCGAGCAGGTGATTGCCGCCCTGGAGAATCACAACTACCGCCTGCTCAAGGACCAGCAGCAATGGCGCGGCTTCGACCACCAGAACGTGCAGACCGTCTATGCGGTACGCGTGAAGCCACGCGAAGAGGTTCTGAAGGATCGCTTCAAGCAGGACTACTTCGAAATCGTCCACCGCCTGGCGGGCGACCAGGCAGCCCCCTCCCTGGCCGAGTGGCAGGAAGAGCGTCGCGCGGGCAGCCAGCCGACTGGGCTACAGTGACACAAGCACGGGATCGCCCACCATGCGGCGATCCCGGCGGGGCTTTCCGGCTCGTGACGGCTGCAACCCTGGGCAGCAGAAGGACTCTGAACAGAAGCAGCGGCAGAACCGCCAGCAACGGAGCCCCTACTCACGAGGATTGCGTCCATGAGCACTGCTGTAGAGCCCTATCAAGCCGGCGTCTTCGACCTGACCCACAAGCTGACCGTGGAGAAGCACGGTCACACCGCGCTGATCACCATCAACCATCCCCCCGCCAATACCTGGGATCGCGAATCCCTGATCGGCCTCAAGCAGGTCATCGAACACCTGAACCGCGATGATGAAATCTATGCCCTGGTCATCTGCGGCCAGGGCGAGAAATTCTTCAGTGCCGGTGCCGATCTCAAGCTGTTCGCCGACGGCGATCGCAACCGCGCCCAGGAAATGGCCCGGCGCTTCGGCGAAGCCTTCGAAGCCTTGCGCGATTTCCGCGGCGTCTCCATTGCCGCGATAAACGGCTTCGCCCTCGGCGGCGGCCTGGAGTGTGCGCTGGCCTGCGACCTGCGTATCGCCGAACAGCAGGCGCAGCTGGGATTGCCGGAGGCTGCGGTCGGCCTGCTGCCCTGCGCCGGCGGCACCCAGGCCCTGGCCTGGCTGGTCGGCGAAGGCTGGGCCAAGCGCATGATCCTCTGCGGCGAACGCATCACCGCGGACACCGCTCTGCGCATCGGCCTGGTCGAACAGGTGGTCGAATCGGGCGAGGCGCGGGGGCACGCCCTGCTGCTCGCCGCACGCGTCGCCCAGCAGAGCCCGGTCGCGATACGCGCCATCAAGCCACTGATCGACGGGGCCCGCCGTCGGCTGCCGAATACCTTCGCCGCAGCTGAACGCGAGGCCTTCGTCGGACTGTTCGAGGCCGAGGACACGCTCGAGGGCGTCAACGCCTTCCTGGAAAAACGCGACCCGCGCTGGCGCAACCGATGACCGCCCTGCCGCGCGTCGCGGCGTCGACCGCCGCCATGCCCGTCGCCAGCCCCCAGCGTCGAGGATGTCCATGAACGTCAGCTTCGAAGAGCACTCCGCCCTGCAGGGTAGCCGCATCGCCATCGCCAGCCTGGACGCGGCGCGTACCCTCAACGCCCTGAGCCTGCCGATGATCGAGGCGCTGCTCGATCAACTCCGGCGCTGGGCCAGCGATCCGGCCATCGTTTGCGTCCTGCTGCGCGGCCATGGCCCCAAGGCGTTCTGCGCCGGCGGCGACGTTCGCCGCCTGGCCGAAGCCTGCCGCAAGACGCCGGGCACGGTACCGTCCCTGGCCGAGCGCTTCTTCGCCGACGAGTACCGTCTCGTCCATCTGCTGCATGCCTATCCCAAGCCGCTGCTCTGCTGGGGCCACGGCTACGTCATGGGCGGTGGCATGGGCCTGCTGCAAGGCGCGGCGATTCGCATCGTCACACCGGACAGCCGCCTGGCCATGCCAGAGGTTGCCATCGGCCTCTACCCCGACGTCGGCGCCAGCTGGTTCCTGCCGCGCCTGCCGGGCAAGCTGGGCTTGTTCATCGGCCTCACCGGCATCCAGGCCAACGCCCGCGACGCGCTGGATCTCGGACTCGCCGATCGCTGCCTCGCCACGCAGCAGCAACCCGCCCTGATCGAGGGCCTGGCGCAGATCAACTGGCAGGAGCAGGCCGCCAGCCAGCTCAACAGCCTGCTCCGGGCATTGGCCAACCAGGCCGTCGAGCAATTGCCGCCTGCGCAGCTGCTGCCCCGCCGCAGTCGCATCGACAGCCTGCTCGACGTCGCCGAACTGCCCCATGCCTGGCATGCGGTGACCGCACTGGCCGGCGACGCCGACGCGCTGTTCGCCCAGGCCGCCACTCGCCTTGCAGGGGGTTCGGCGCTGAGCGCCCATCTGCTCTGGCAGCAGCTGCAGCGCGGCCGCCGGCTCTCACTGCCCCAAGCGCTGCGGATGGAATACACAATGAGCCTGAACTGTTGCCGTCACCCGGAGTTCGCTGAAGGCGTGCGTGCCTACCTGCTCGACCGGGATGACCTGCCACACTGGCATTGGCGCGACGTCCAGAGCGTTCCCCCGGCGGTGGTCGCGGCACATTTCGAGCCGACCTGGGAGGTGCGCACCCGTTGGTCGACCTGGCCTGAACGGATAGGTTGGCGCTGAGCGCAGCGAAGCCCAACGGGATCGGCACGGTTCTGTTGGGCTTCGTCGCTGCGCGCCTCAGGCTGCGCGCCCCGACCCAACCTACGTATCAACGCCGGTAGTAGCGTCCACCCCGGTCGTAATGCGGCCGCAGCCGCTGATCGCGCCCATCCCGGATCGAGGGCGGGCGCTGATAACGATGCTCCTGGCGCCAGTACTGGCGTCGCTCGAAGCCCCGGTGACGGTCGTAGTACTGCGGCGGCAGTTGCCCCTGATAACGCGGCGGCAGGTTACGTTGATAATGCGGGTATTGCGGATAGGGACTGCGCGGATCGTACTGGTATGGCCGGCTGTCATAACGATAGCCGGGGCTGTAGTAGCGGGGGCTCTCGGACTGGAAAACCCAGACCCCGTCGCGCCGATCCGCATGCACCGGCAAGGTGGCCCCCAGGCTCAGGCAGAGCAGGATCAAGGCAGAACGCATGTTCATGGGCACCTCCGAACGGTGTCACCGGCTTCCATGCATCAGACCACAATGGCGAGGCATGTGCTGAGACCGCGGACAACCGGCCGCTCGCACCATCCGCTCGCCGCGACGGGCTGTCGCAGCTTGTATGGCCGCGGCCGCTTCCCGATAATAGCGACCCTTTAGCTCCACGGCTCTCGCAGCGCGCGACGGAACCTTATGACCGAACTCGCCCTGATCATGGTTAGCGCCATCCTGGTCAACAATTTCGTACTGGTGCAGTTCCTCGGCCTGTGCCCGTTCATGGGCGTCTCGAAAAAGATCGAGACCGCCATCGGCCTGTCCCTGGCCACCACTTTCGTACTGACCCTGGCCGCCATGTGCAGCTATCTGGTGCAGCAGTATGTGCTCAAGCCGTTGGATCTCGAATTCCTGCGCACCATCAGCTTCATCCTGGTGATCGCCGTCACGGTCCAGTTCACCGAGATGGTGGTGAACAAGACCAGCCCGCTGCTCTATCGCGTACTGGGCATCTTCCTGCCGCTGATCACCACCAACTGCATCGTGCTCGGCGTTGCCCTGCTCAACGCCAACAAGGCCGAATTCACCTTCCTCACCGCCACGGTCAACGGTTTCGCCGCCGGCCTGGGCTTCTCGCTGGTACTGGTGCTGTTCGCCGCCATGCGCGAGCGCATCGCCATCGCCGACGTACCGAAATCGTTCCAGGGCGCAGCGATCGGCATGGTCACGGCGGGCCTGATGTCGCTGGCGTTCATGGGCTTCACCGGGCTGATCAAGCTATGAGCGCGGTCATCATCGCGGTGCTCGCCCTGCTCGCCCTGTGCCTGCTGGGCGGCGCCATTCTCGGCTTCGCCGCGGTGCGCTTTCGCGTCGAGGGCGACCCCATCGCCGAACAGATCAATGCCCTGCTGCCGCAGACCCAGTGCGGCCAGTGCGGCTATCCGGGCTGCAAGCCCTACGCCGAGGCGATTGCCGGCGGCGACAAGATCAACAAGTGCCCGCCGGGCGGCGAGGCGACCATCCAGGCGCTGGCCGACCTGCTCGATGTCGAGGCGGAGCCGCTGGACGCCGAAGGTGGCGAAAAACCGCAGATGGTCGCCTACATCCGCGAAGCCGAATGCATCGGCTGCACCAAGTGCATCCAGGCCTGCCCGGTGGATGCCATCGTCGGCGCCGCACGGCAGATGCATACCGTCATCGTTTCCGAATGCACCGGCTGCGACCTCTGCGTCGAACCCTGCCCGGTGGACTGCATCGACATGATCGCGCTGGGCAGCAATTTGCAAAGCTGGAAATGGAATCGGCCGCCGGCGCCCGGCCAGTTGATCGCCACCGATCGGGAGCAGGCCGCATGACCTCCTTCAAAGTCTGGGACATCCACGGCGGCATTCATCCGCCGGAGCGCAAGGAACTGTCCAATCGCGCCCCGATCCAACCTGCGCCTTTGCCCAAGCGCCTGATCCTGCCGCTGGCGCAGCACCTGGGCGCGCCGGCCGAACCCTGTGTGACGCTCGGCGAACGGGTGCTCAAGGGCCAGCGGATCGCCGTGGCCAACGGCTTCGTCAGTGCCCCGCTGCACGCGCCAACCTCGGGCGTGGTCAGCTTCATCGGCGCGCAGCCCTATCCGCATGCCTCGGGCATGCTCGGCGAGGCCATCGTCATCGAAAGCGACGGCCAGGACCAATGGATCGAACTGCAGCCACAGGCCGATTACCGCCAACTGGAGCGGCCAGCGCTGCTGGAAATCATCCGCCAGGCCGGTATCAGTGGGCTCGGCGGCGCAGGCTTTCCCACCGCGGCCAAGCTGACGCCACCGCCGACGCAGCAGATTCGCACCCTGATCATCAACGGCACCGAATGCGAGCCCTACATCACCGCCGACGACCTGCTGATGCGCGAAAAGGCCGCCGAGCTGGTGGCCGGCATCGAGGTCCTGGCGCACCTGCTCCAACCGCAGGAAGTGCTGATCGGCATCGAGGACAACAAACCCGAAGCCATCGCCGCCGTGCGCGCGGCCATCGGCGAACGCCCGTTCGTGCTCAAGGCATTCCCGACCAAGTATCCCTCCGGCGGGGAAAAACAGCTGATCCAGATCCTCACCGGCGAAGAAGTGCCCAGCGGTGGCCTGCCGGCGGACATCGGCATGCTCTGCCAGAACGTCGGCACCTGCGTCGCCATCCATGATGCGGTGCTGCTCGGCAAGCCGCTCATCTCGCGCATCACCACCCTGACCGGCGAAGCCCTGGCGCGCCCGATGAACGTCGAGGTGCTGATCGGCACGCCGGTGAACGAACTGCTGGCCCTCGCCGGGCTCGAGCCGGCCAGGCTCAACCGCCTGATCATGGGCGGGCCGATGATGGGGTTTACCCTGCCCGCGCTGGACGTGCCAGTAATCAAGACCACCAACTGCCTGCTGGCCAGCACGCTCGACGAGCTCCCCGCGCCGCCTCCGGCGCTGCCCTGCATCCGCTGCGGCGAGTGCGCCGAAGCCTGCCCGGTGAGCCTGCTGCCGCAGCAGCTGCACTTCTTCGCCCTCGGCCAGGAACACGAGCAGCTCAAGGCCCATCACCTGTTCGACTGCATCGAGTGCGGCGCCTGCGCCTACGTCTGCCCGTCGAGCATCCCGCTGGTGCAGTACTACCGCGCCGCCAAGGGCGAGATTCGCGAACAGGAACACAAGCACCGGAAAGCCGAGCATTCCAAACAACGCTTCGAACTGCGGCAGGAGCGTCTGCGCCGGGCCGAAGAGCAGAAGGAGGCCGAACGCAAGGCCCGTGCCGAGCGGGCAGCCCGCGCCAAGGCCGCGCAGGCGCAGGATGCGAATGCCGGCGATTCGCCCGCAAGCGTAGAGGCGCCGAAGGCCGGC
The DNA here is from genome assembly GCF_000582595.1 of Pseudomonas sp. BAY1663. Lineage (NCBI taxonomy): Bacteria > Pseudomonadati > Pseudomonadota > Gammaproteobacteria > Pseudomonadales > Pseudomonadaceae > Pseudomonas > Pseudomonas sp. BAY1663. Next base: position 44,714 of record NZ_AZSV01000013.1, on the reverse strand, counting down.
GGCCTGTCGGACATGCAGAAGAAACTCAAGATCGAGGCCAGCATGGCCCAGGTCGCGCTGAAGAAAGCCGAAAAACAGCTGGCGACGCACGCCACCGCGGAACTGCAAGCCCAGGTCACCGAGCTGCGCAGCGCCGCCGAGGCCGCACAGCGGGCACTCGATGCCGCGATGGCCGAGACGCCGGCACCTGCCGCGGCACCGGCAGCCGACGACGCGGCGGCGAAGAAGCTCAAGATCGAAGCCGCCATGCTCAAGGCGCAGATCCGCAAGCTGGAGAAGCTCGAAACCCCCGATGACGACCAGCAGGCCGAACTCGCCCGTCTGCGCCAGCAACTGCATGAGGCCGAGCAGGCCTTGGCCGCAGCCCAGAGCGCGGCGCCGACCGCGCCCGCAAAGCCGGCCGGCGACGAAGCGCTGAAGAAGGCCAAGATCGAGGCCGCCATGCTCAAGGCACAGATCCGCAAGCTGGAGAAACTCGAAGCCCCCGACGACGACCAGCAGGCCGAACTCGCCCGTCTGCGCCAGCAACTGCACGAGGCCGAGCAGGCCTTGGCCGCAGTCCAGAGTGCGGCACCGACCGCCCCGGCCAAGCCGGCCGATGACGAAGCGCTGAAGAAGGCCAAGATCGAGGCCGCCATGCTCAAGGCGCAGATCCGCAAGCTGGAGAAGCTCGAAACCCCCGATGACGACCAGCAGGCCGAACTCGCCCGTCTGCGCCAGCAACTGCACGAGGCCGAGCAGGCCTTGGCCGCAGCCCAGAGCGCGGCGCCGACCGCGCCCGCAAAGCCGGCCGGCGACGAAGCGCTGAAGAAGGCCAAGATCGAGCTGGCAATGAAGCGCGCCGAGCTGAAGAAGGCCGAGAAGGCCGGTGCCGAGGAAGCCGAACTGGGCCGCTTGCGCGACGCCCTGGCCGCTGCCGAGCAGGCCCTGCATGCCGCCGAAGACGCCTCGGCCAAACCGGCACCGCAGCTGGTGCGCACCGCCAAGCCCGGCGTGGACGAGCGCCAGCGCGAGCTCAAGACCGAAGTCGCCTTCGCCCGTGCCGACCTGCGCAAGCTGGAGCGCGAGGAAAACGCCGAGCCGGCCGCGCTGGAAACCGCCCGGGCGCGTCTGGACCAGGCCGAGCGTCAGTTGGCGGAATACCAGGATCACTGATGGAGAGGGCCCATCCAGGGCCCGCTTCAGGTAAAGCATTAGACCGGAGAGCCAATGGCCCTGCCCCGCATCACCTCGCCCCACGCCAAGGGCGCCAACCGGACCCAGCGCGTCATGCTGCTGGTACTCGCGGCTACCCTGCCCGGGGTGGTCGCCCTGACCTGGCTGTATGGCGCCGGCACCCTGATCAACCTGGCCTGGACCTGCGCCACCGCACTCGCCTTCGAAGCCGCGATCCTCAGGCTGCGCCAGCGCCCGGTCGGCTTCTTCCTGCGTGACGGCAGCGCACTGGTCACCGCCGTGCTGCTGGCATTGGCATTGCCGCCGTATTCGCCATGGTGCTGACGCTGATCGCCAGCGGTTGCGCCATCGTCTTCGGCAAGCAGCTCTACGGCGGGCTCGGGCAGAACCCCTTCAACCCCGCGATGATCGGCTACGTGGTGGTGCTGATCTCCTTCCCGGTGGAGATGACCACCTGGCCCGTGCCGCACAGCGTCGGGTTGGGCAGCGGCCTGCAGCACATCCTCGGCATCGCCTCGTTGCCGGATGGCTGGACCCAGGCCACCGCCCTGGACGTGCTGAAAGTGAACAACAGCCTCACCATCGACGAGCTCTGGCGCAATCCCGCCTTCGGCCATTTCGGCGGCATCGGTTCGGAAGTGGTGAACCTGGCGTTCCTCGCCGGCGGCCTGTTCCTGTTGCACAAGCGCCTGTTCAGCTGGCATGCGCCGGTCGGCATGCTCGGCGCCCTGGCGCTGATGAGCCTGGTGTTCTGGAACGGCTCGGGCTCGGACAGCAACGGCTCGCCGCTGTTTCACCTGCTCAGCGGCGCCACCATGCTCGGCGCCTTCTTCATCGTCACCGACCCGGTGAGCAGCGCCACCAGCCCGCGCGGCCGCCTGATCTTCGGCGCCGGCGTCGGCATCCTGGTCTACGTCATCCGCGCCTGGGGCGGCTACCCGGACGCGGTGGCCTTCAGCGTGCTGCTGATGAACCTGGCCGCGCCGACCATCGACTACTACACCCGCCCGCGCACCTACGGCCATCGCAAGGCCGAGCGCGGCTTCAAGCTGGGCGAATGACATGATGCTTCCGGAAATCAGCCGCTCGATGCTGAAGAACGCCGCGGTACTGGGCCTGTTCGCCATCGTCACCGTTGGCGTCGTGACCCTGCTCCAGCAAGGTACCGCCGCGCGCATCCAGGCCGCCGAACGTGCCGCGCAGGTGCGCGCACTGGGCGAGATCCTTCCCGCCGGCAGCTACGACAACGCCCTGCCGGACCACAGCGTCCTGCTCCAGGATCGCCTGCTGGGCAACAAGAGCCCGCTACCGGCCTATATCGCCATCAAGGACGGTCGCCCCAGCGCGGTGATCCTCCAGGCCATCGCCCCGGATGGCTACAGCGGTGCCATCCACCTGCTGGTGGGCATCTGGGCCGATGGCCGGGTAGCGGGCGTGCGGGTCCTCGGGCACCGCGAGACACCCGGCCTAGGCGACAGGATCGAGCTGACCAAGAGCCCGTGGATTCGCAGCTTCGACGGCAAGTCGCTGGAGAACCCGCAAGCCGAGGGCTGGGCCGTGAAGAAGGACCGCGGCACATTCGACCAGTTCGCCGGCGCCACCATCACGCCGCGCGCGGTGGTCGCCGCGGTGCACCGCGCGCTGCAGTACTTCGATGCGCACAAGGCCGAACTGCTGACGACCGATGCCGGCACGGCGGAAGCGTCGGGGCCGCTCGACGACCAGAGCGACCCCGCCGAAGTCACCACCCATTCCCGCGCGGCGACGCCGCGACACGCGACGCGCTGCGCGCGAGCGAACCTGAAGTCAAACCGGAGGGGGACCAGCCATGAGTGCGCCCAGCTACCGCGAACTGACCGTCAACGGCCTGTGGAAGAACAACCCGGCACTGGTGCAGCTGCTCGGGCTCTGCCCACTGCTCGGGGTGAGCAACTCGACGGTCAACGCCCTCGGCCTGGGCCTGGCCACCATGCTGGTGCTGACCTGCTCCAACATCAGCGTGTCGCTGGTACGTGGCGTGGTCAACACCGCCGTGCGTCTGCCGGCCTTCGTGATGATCATCGCCGCGCTGACCACCTGCATCGAGTTGCTGATGCAGGCCTTCACCTACGAGCTGTACCAGATCCTCGGCATCTTCATCCCGCTGATCACCACCAACTGCGTGATCCTCGGCCGCGCCGACGGCTTCGCCGCCAAGCACAACCCGCTGGTGGCCGGCTTCGACGGCCTGGTCATGGGGCTGGGTTTCTGCCTGGTGCTGGTGGTGCTCGGCGGCCTGCGCGAGCTGTTCGGCACCGGCGCCCTGTTCGCCAACATGCACCTGCTATTCGGCCCCGTCGCCAGCGACTGGCAGCTCACCCTGTTCAGCGACTACAAGGGCTTCCTGCTGGCGATCCTGCCGCCTGGCGCATTCATCGTGCTCGGCCTGCTGATCGCCCTGAAGAACCGTATCGACGAGCGGCTCGCCGAGCGGGCCCGCGCCACGCAACCCGTCGCGCCCACCGTCAACCGCCGGGTACGCGTGACTGGAGTGATCGAATGAGGGGGCAAGCGGCAAGTTTCAAGCGGCAAGCAGAAGCGGCAGCGGTTCAGACATCGGCCTCCGGCTTGGCGCTTGTGGCCCGAAGCCTGGAGCTGTTTGCATGAACGCCGAGAAACGCCGGGAAATCTTCCGCCGCTTCCACGAGGACAACCCCGAGCCGAAGACCGAACTGGCCTACAGCACGCCCTTCGAGTTGTTGATCGCCGTCATCCTCTCGGCGCAGGCCACCGACGTCGGCGTGAACAAGGCCACCGCCAGGCTGTTCCCGGTCGCCAACACACCGGAGGCGATCCATGCACTGGGCGTCGAGGGGTTGTCGGAATACATCAAGACCATCGGCCTGTACAACAGCAAGGCGAAGAACGTCATCGAAGCCTGCCGCATCCTGATCGAGAAGCATGGCAGCCAGGTCCCCGACAACCGCGAAGCGCTCGAGGCCCTGCCCGGCGTCGGCCGCAAGACCGCCAACGTGGTGCTCAACACCGCGTTCCGCCAGTTCACCATGGCGGTGGACACGCACATCTTCCGGGTCAGCAACCGCACCCGCATCGCCCCGGGCAAGAACGTGCTGGAGGTGGAGCGCAAGCTGATCAAGTTCGTGCCCAAGGAATACCTGCTGGATGCCCATCACTGGCTGATCCTGCACGGGCGCTACGTCTGCAAGGCGCGCAAACCGCAGTGCGGCAGCTGCCGGATCGAGGACCTGTGCGAGTACCAGCACAAGACTTCGGACGATTGATCGCGCACGTAAAAATCTTGCCTGGCGATTGAAAAAAACTTTTTTACCGGCCCCGGATTTGCCGCTATAAGGTGCGCCAAGAGCGCCCCCGTAGCCTTGGAGTGAACAAGTGGCCGAGAAAGAAGACATTCAGATCGAAGACGATTTCATCGCCGAAGATGACGACGAGAGCAGCGAAGCCCCGGTCGAGGTCGCCAAGACCAATCTGACCAAGCGCCGGATCATCGACAACCTGCTCGAGGAACGCCGCCTGCAGAAACAGTTGAACGACTTCGACTTCGACCTGTAAACGAAAAAGCCCCGTAAGGGGCTTTTTCATAGGCTACGGCAGGGCTGGCTGTTACGGATGGACATACCCCCCGGAGGAGCGGGCCATGCCGCGAACACCCAGCGCACAAAAGCTTAGCGGGCATGGCCCGCAGTGAAGCCCGGGGCGCTTGTAGGAGCCCGCTTGCGGGCGATCCGCCGCAGCGCCGATGATCGCCGGCAAGGACTCGGCATCCCCCCGGCGCCTACGGGCGCCGTGTTCAATGCGGCTTTCTCGAAGAGTGACCTGCGACTGCACTCTGCTTGCTGCGCGACGGCGCTGCGTCGAAGACCCGGAGGCGCCTCCTACGGACATCCGAAACACATCCGCACTGCGAGCAACACGGGGGCATAGGCTTGGTATCGGCCGCTCAGTCGCCCCGCTGCGGCGACAGCAGCTCGATCTTGTAGCCGTCCGGGTCTTCGACGAAGGCGAGGATGCTCGAGCCGTGCTTCATCGGGCCCGGCTCGCGGGTGATCTTGCCGCCACGGGCACGGATGTCCTCGCAGGCCTTGTAGACGTCTTCCACTTCCAGTGCGATATGCCCGTAACCGTCACCCAGCTGGTAGCTGTCCACGCCCCAGTTGTGGGTCAGTTCGATGACGCTGTTGTGCGCCTCGTCGCCGTAGCCGACGAAGGCCAGGGTGAACTTGCCTTCCGGGTAGTCCTTGCGACGCAGCAGGGTCATGCCCAGCACTTCGGTGTAGAAGGCGATGGATTTGTCCATGTCGCCGACACGCAGCATGGTATGCAAAAGACGCATGTCATCTTCCTCACGGTCAGAAAATGAAACCCCGGCGTCATGGGCCAGGGCTTTTTAGCTGCAAGCGGCAAGCCTCAAGCCACAAGCGCGCTCCCGCCGCTTGAAGCTTGAAGCTTGAAGCTTGAAGCTCACAACAAGGTGCGGCCCTTGCCGGCGGCGATGCGCATGCGCAACGCGTTGAGCTTGATGAAGCCACCGGCATCGGCCTGGTCGTAGGCGCCGGCATCGTCCTCGAAGGTGGCGATGTTGGCGTCGAACAGCGAGTCGTCGGACTTGCGGCCGACGACGATGACGTTGCCCTTGTACAGTTTCAGGCGCACCACGCCGTTCACGCTGACCTGGGAAGCATCGATCATCTGCTGCAGCATGCTGCGCTCCGGGCTCCACCAGTAGCCGTTGTAGATCAGGCTGGCGTACTTGGGCATCAGCTCGTCTTTCAGGTGGGCCACTTCGCGGTCGAGGGTGATCGACTCGATGGCGCGGTGGGCCTTGAGCATGATGGTGCCGCCGGGGGTCTCGTAGCAGCCGCGCGACTTCATGCCGACGTAGCGGTTCTCGACGATGTCCAGGCGGCCGATGCCGTTCGCGCCACCGATGCGGTTCAGTTCGGTCAGCACCTGGGCCGGGGTCATGTCCTTGCCGTCGATGGCGACGATGTCACCCTTGCGGTAGGTCAGCTCGATATAGGTCGGGGCGTCCGGCGCGGCTTCCGGGGACTTGGTCCAGCGCCACATGTCCTCTTCGTGCTCGGTCCAGGTGTCTTCCAGCACGCCGCCCTCGTAGGAGATGTGCAGCAGGTTGGCGTCCATGGAGTACGGCGACTTCTTCTTGCCGTGGCGTTCGATCGGGATGCCGTGCTTCTCGGCGTAGTCCATCAGCTTCTCGCGCGACAGCAGGTCCCACTCGCGCCAGGGGGCGATGACCTTGACGCCCGGCTTGAGCGCGTAGGCGCCCAGCTCGAAGCGCACCTGGTCGTTACCCTTGCCGGTAGCACCGTGGGAGATGGCGTCGGCGCCGGTGGCGTTGGCGATCTCGATCAGGCGCTTGGCGATCAGCGGACGGGCGATGGAGGTACCCAGCAGGTACTCGCCTTCGTAGACGGTGTTGGCGCGGAACATCGGGAAGACGAAATCGCGGACGAACTCTTCGCGCAGGTCGTCGATGAAGATTTCCTTCACGCCCAGCGCCTGGGCCTTGGCACGGGCCGGCTCGACTTCCTCGCCCTGGCCGAGGTCGGCGGTAAAGGTCACCACTTCGCAGTTATAGGTGTCTTGCAGCCACTTGAGAATCACCGAGGTGTCCAGGCCACCGGAATAGGCCAGAACCACCTTCTTAACGTCCGCCATGCCATCAGCTCCACGGGTTGTACGGAAAACTCGTGATTCTACCGATCGCGGCCGCGGTTTTACAGGGGCGCGCGGCCATGTCGACATGCGGAGAGCCTGCTCAGGACGATGGGCCTGCCGTGGCGGCCGAGGCGGCCGCCGGTATCGCTTCGCGCTCCAGGCGCAGGGTCACGCGGCGGTTCTTCGCCCGGTTGGCCTCGCTGCTGTTGGCCACCAGCGGGTAGCGCTCGCCATGGAAGCGCACGGTGATCTGCTCCTGCGGCACGCCGTTGGCGAGCAGGTAGTCCTGCACCGCCAGGGCGCGGCGGCGGGACAGGTCGCGGTTGAGCAGGCGATTGCCACTGTTGTCGGAGTGGCCGTCGAGGAGGATGCGATTGACGCTGGGGTCGGCGCGCAGGTACTGCAGGACGATATCCAGCCGCGCCCGCGCCCGTGGGTCCAGCACCACGTCGGCGCTGGGGAAACCGAGTTGCGATTGGCGTACCTGATCGAAATTCACCGGCAGCAGCTTGGCGGTGCAGGCCCGGTAATCTTCGTAGGCCTTGCCGAAGCGCGCCGGCAGCAGGCGAATCTCCAGGGCCTCGCCACCGTGCAGCGCGCGATGGCGAACCACCGGGCTGCGGCCTTCGAGCAAGCCGCTGAGCAACCGGCCGGCCTGCAGGTGGGTGCTGTTGAATGGAATCTCGCCGCCGCCCACGGACACCACGCCCAGGTTGATATCGCTGCGCGTCGGTTGCCAGGGCGCGGCGGCCGCGAGCAGGGTCGCCGAGCCGGCGCCGAGCCAGCGCTGCGGCGACTGCAGGCGGAAGATCGCCTGCTCGCCGGCGCGCCGCACGAACTCACCGCTGCCGAAACCGGCGATGGGTTGCACCAGCCGGCACTCGAACTGATCGCCCTCGACCTGCCACTGCACCCGTTCCAGGCGGGTCTGGAACGTCAGGGCATTGGCCGGTGAGGCCAGCAGGCACAGCATTACGAGAGGACGCAGGCGCACGATGAGCTCCGGGAGGATGCGTGTTCCTGTTGCGTATCGGTGCGCATGGGCAAAACTTGAGTACGGCATCCGGCCCGCAGGCCGCGAATGCAGCGGCCCGTCCTTCGGCAAGATGCCGTGAGCGGGCTTTTCCGGTAGCATTCGCGCACGTTTCACCCGCCTGGAAACCCGCATGTCCGACCGACTCACACTGTTGCGCCCCGACGACTGGCACATCCACCTGCGCGATGGCGCGGTCCTGCCCCATACGGTGGCCGACGCCGCCCGCCAGTTCGCGCGCGCGATCATCATGCCCAACCTGGTGCCGCCGGTACGCAACGCCGACGAAGCCGCGGCCTATCGCCAGCGCATCCTCGCCGCGCGCCCGGCGGGCAGTCGCTTCGAACCGCTGATGGTGCTCTATCTCACCGACAGCACCAGCCCCGACGACATCCGGCAGGCCAAGGCCAGCGGCTTCGTGCATGCGGCCAAGCTGTATCCGGCCGGCGCCACCACCAACTCGGCCTCCGGCGTGACCGCCATCGACAACATCTTCGGCGTGCTGGAAACCATGGCCGAGGTCGGCCTGCCGCTGCTGGTCCACGGCGAAGTGACCCGTGGCGAAATCGATATCTTCGATCGCGAAAAATATTTCATCGACGAGCAACTGAGCCGGGTGACCGCGCGCTTCCCGACGCTGAAGGTGGTCTTCGAGCACATCACCACCCGCGATGCCGTGCAGTTCGTCGAGGCGGCCGGCAACAACGTCGGCGCCACCGTCACCGCGCACCACCTGCTGTACAACCGCAACCACATGCTGGTCGGCGGCATCCGCCCGCACCTGTTCTGCCTGCCGGTGCTCAAGCGCAACCTGCACCAGGAGGCGCTGCTCGACGCGGCCACCAGCGGCAACCCGAAATTCTTCCTCGGCACCGACTCGGCGCCGCATGCCCGGCACGCCAAGGAAGCCGCCTGCGGCTGCGCCGGCTGCTATACCGCGCATGCCGCCATCGAGCTGTATGCCGCCGCGTTCGAGCAACGCCAGGCGCTGGACAAGCTGGAGGCCTTCGCCAGCCACTTCGGCGCGGACTTCTACGGCCTGCCGCGCAACACCGAGCAGATCACCCTGGTCCGCCAGGACTGGGACGTACCGGCCAGCCTGCCGTTCGGCGAGCAGGTGGTCGTCCCGCTGCGCGCCGGTGAACGCCTGCACTGGCGCCTGGAGGAGAGCGTATGAGCGACGACAGTTTCGACGACGAACTCGAGGGCCATCTGCCCGGCAAGCCGCGCTCGCCCATGGCGCGGCGCTTCCGCGGTTTCCTGCCGGTGGTGATCGATGTCGAGTGTGGCGGCTTCAACTGCGCCACCGACGCCCTGCTGGAAATCGCCGCGGTGACCATCGGCATGGACGAACAGGGCCTGCTCTACCCGCAGGACACCCTGTTCTATCGCGTCGAGCCCTTCGCCGGCGCCAACATCGAGGCTGCCGCGCTGGAGTTCACCGGCATCAAGCTCGACCACCCGCTGCGCATGGCGGTGGCCGAATCGCACGCGCTCGGCGAGATCTTCCGCAGCGTGCGCAAGGCGGTGAAGTCCAGTGGCTGCAAGCGCGCGATCCTGGTCGGCCACAACAGCAGCTTCGACCTGGGTTTCCTCAACGCCGCCATCGCCCGCTGCGAGATCAAGCGCAACCCCTTCCACCCCTTCTCCAGCTTCGACACCGCGACTCTGGCTGGCCTCGCCTACGGCCAGACCGTGCTGGCCAAGGCCTGCCAGGCGGCGGGAATCGACTTCGACGGTCGCGAGGCCCACTCGGCCCGCTACGACACCGAGAAAACCGCCGAGCTGTTCTGCGGCATCGTCAACCGCTGGAAGGAGATGGGCGGCTGGGAAGAGTTCGACGACTGAGCGCGTCGCCCCCAGCCAAGGGCCGCCCGGCGCGGGCGGCCTGCATCTGATTGCCGGCAAGGCCCGCGCCATCGGTGCGCGGGCCTGCCAGCGGTCACCTCAGGCCAGCGCCCGCTCCAGTACCCTCGCCACATGCAACGCCGTGCGCTGGGCGCCATCCTGGATCTGGTGCCGACAACTGGTGCCGTCGGCCACCACCAGGTCGCCCGCCTCGGCCTGACGGACCGCCGGCAGCAGCGCCAGCTCCGCCATCTGCATCGAGGCCTCGTAGTGCTCGTGCTCGTAGCCGAAACTGCCGGCCATGCCGCAGCAGGAGGTTTCGATGGTCCTGACCTGCAGGTCCGGTATCCAGCGCAGTACCCGTTCCGCCGGCCGCAGCGCGTCGAACGCCTTCTGATGGCAATGGCCGTGCAACAGCGCCCGCGGCGTCTCCAGGGCCTTGAGCCTGAGCTGCAGATGGCCGGCATCGTGTTCCCGGACGAGAAACTCCTCGAACAGCAGGGATGCCTTGGCCAGCGCCCTGGCCTCTTCGCCGTAGCCATAGCGCAGGAACTCGTCGCGCATCGTCAGCAGGCACGAGGGTTCCAGCCCGACGATGCTCACCCCGCGCTGGACGAACGGCAGCAGGTGGTCGAGCGTGCGCCGCGCCTCGGCCTTGGCCTTGTCGACCTGCCCCGAAGCCAGGTAGGTGCGCCCGCAGCACAGCGGCCGCTGCTCTGGCGGCTGGTTGAAGTGCACGCGATAGCCGGCCGCCTCCAGCACCCGGCAGGCTGCGCGCGCATTCTCGGGCTCCATGTAGTTGTTGAAGGTGTCGACGAACAACAGGACTTCCCGGGTCGACGTCGGCGAGCTCGCACGGGTGGTCGCCAGGAAGTTGCCGTCGAAGCGCGGCAGCGCCCGCTGCTCGGCCAGGCCGAGCCCACGCTTGAGCCAGCGTGACAGCAGCGGTAGGCGCTCGACGGCGGCGCTCAGGCCAGCCAGATGACGGGCATAGGGCGCATAGCGCGGCATCTCCGCCACCAGCCGTTCGCGCAGCGGCAGCGGGCTGTTCTTCGCCCAGGCGGCGCGCGCCTCGATTTTCATCCGCGCCATGTCCACACCGGTCGGGCATTCGCGCTTGCAGCCCTTGCACGAGACGCACAGGTCGAGGGCGGCCTTGACGTCGGCGCTGGCCAGCCCTTCCGTGCCCAGCTGGCCGGACAGCGCCAGGCGCAGGGTGTTGGCGCGGCCGCGGGTCAGGTGCTGCTCGTTGCGCGTGACGCGATAGCTGGGGCACATGGTGCCGGCGTCGAACTTGCGGCAATGGCCGTTGTTGTTGCACATCTCCACGGCCTTGATCAGCCCGCCGGTGGGGTCGCCGCCGCTGCCCGGCGCACTCTGCTCGCCGGTGAGCGGATCGCGCAGCACATCCCATTCCGACCAGTCCAGCGCCGGCTTGAGCGGAATCGGCCGGTAGCTCCTGGGAAAGCGGAAATAACCATGATCGTCCATCCGCGGGGTGTCGACGATCTTGCCCGGATTGAGCAGGTTCTCCGGGTCGAACAGCTGCTTGATCTCCTTGAACGCGGCATTGAGCTGCGGGCCGAACTGCCAGGCCACCCATTCGCCGCGGCAAAGGCCGTCGCCATGCTCGCCGGAAAACGCGCCCTTGTAGGCGCGCACCAGTGCCGAGGCCTCCTCGGCGATGGCGCGCATCTTGTCCGCGCCGTCGCGACGCATGTCGAGGATCGGCCGCACGTGCAGCGTGCCGACGCTGGCATGGGCGTACCAGGTGCCCTCGGTGCCGTGCTTGTGGAACACCTCGGTGAGTTTGGCGGTGTATTCGGCCAAGTGCTCCAGCGGTACCGCGCAATCCTCGATGAAGGACACCGGCTTACCGTCGCCCTTCATGCTCATCATGATGTTCAGACCGGCCTTGCGCACGTTCCACAGCGCCGTCTGTTCGCCGCCCTCGACCATGCCGACCACGCTGCCCGGCAGCCCGAGGTCGGCCATCAGCTCGTTCAGCCGCTGCAGCTGCCGGCGCAGCGCATCCGCGTCCTCGCCGGCGAACTCGACCAGCAGCAGCGCATCCGGCCGGCCGATCAGCGCCTTCTCGATCACCGGCTTGAACGCCGGGTTCTCCAGCGCCAGCTCGATCATGGTGCGGTCGACCAGCTCGACCGCAGTGGGGTCGAGCTTGACGATATGCTGGGTCAGGTCCATCGACTGGTAGAAGGTGGGGAAATTCACCACCCCCAGCACCTTGTGCCGTGGCAGCGGCGCGAGCCTGAGCTTGATCCGCCGGGTCACGCCGAGGGTGCCCTCGGAACCGACCAGCAGGTGCGCCAGATTGGTCTGCCCCTCCGGATCGTAGGGCCGCGGGTTCTGGCAGTCGAACAGGTCGAGGTTGTAGCCGCCGACCCGCCGCAGCACCTTGGGGTAGTGCTCGCGGATGTTCGATCGCTCGCGCTCGGCGATGCGTTGCACTTCGCGGGCGATCTGGCGCACCCGGTCGCCCTGGGCAAGCTCGTGGAGGAAGCCGAAACGGCCCTCGCTGCCGTCGGCCAGCAGCGCGTCGATGCCCAGTACGTTGTGCACCATGTTGCCGTAGCGGATCGAGCGCGACCCGCAGGAATTGTTGCCCGCCATGCCGCCGAGGGTGCACTGGGCGGAAGTCGAGACGTCCACCGGGAACCACAGGCCGTGCGGCTTGAGCCAGCGGTTCAGGTCGTCGAGCACCATCCCCGGCTCGACCACCACCGTCAGCGCCTGCGGATCGAACTCGACGATCTGGTTCAGCCAGCGGCTGGCATCGACCACCAGCGCATCGCCCACGGTCTGGCCGCACTGGCTGGTGCCACCGCCACGGGCCAGCAGCGGCACCTTGGCGTCGCGGGCGATATCCAGTGCCACCTGCAGGTCGTGCTGGTGGCGCGGGATCACCACGCCGACCGGCATGACCTGGTAGATCGAGGCATCCGTGGCATAGCGGCCGCGCGACGCCGTGTCGAACAGCACCTCACCGGCGATCTCGCGGCGCAGCCGTGCCGCCAGCGCGGAGGTCCGCTCGGGCGGCACCTTGCTCGCCGGTATTCTGGGTTCGGTAAACGAAGTCATCATGACCTCCCATGTCAGCGGTCGAGGGGAATATCAGCGCGCGCCGTCCAGCGGATGCGCGGCGAAATAGTCCAGCGCGGCAAGCACGCCGCTGCCCTCGAGCTTGGCCCCGGAGAGCTTGAGGCCGGCCTCGCAGCCGCCGAGGGTGGCGATCAGCGTCAGGTCGTTGCAATCGCCCAGGTGGCCGATGCGGAACATCTTGCCCCTGGCCTTGCCCAGGCCGGTGCCCAGCGACAGGTCGAAGCGCTGGTAGATCAGCCGGCGCACGGCGTCGGCGTCGATCCCCTCGGGCATCACCACGCCGGTCAGCACCGGCGAGTAGACGCTCGGGTCCTGGCATTGCACTTCCAGCCCCCAGCATTCGATGGCCGTGCGCACACCGGCCGCCCAGCGCTGGTGGCGGGCGAACACCTGCGCCAGCCCCTCCTCGAGCAGCATGTCCAGCGCCTCGTTCAGGCCATACAGCAGGTTGGTGTTGGGCGTGTAGGGCCAGTAGCCGCTCGTGTTCATTTCCAGGATCTCGTCCCAGGCCCAGAAACTCTTCGGCAACTGTGCGCGGCGGCTGGCCTCGATGGCCTTGTCGGAGACGGCATTGAAACTGATGCCCGGCGGCAGCATCAGGCCCTTCTGCGAGCCGGAAATGGTCACGTCGACGCCCCAGCCGTCGTGCTGGTAGTCGGCGCAGGCCAGGCCGGAGATGGTATCGACCATGAGCAGTGCCGGGTGGCCGGCCGCGTCGATCGCGCGACGCACGGCGGCGATGTCGCTGGTCACGCCGGTGGAGGTCTCGTTGTGCACCACGCAGACGGCTTGATCGTGTGGCCGCTGTCCTCCCGCAGGCGCCGCTCGATCATGTCGGCCTGCACCCCGTTGCGCCAGCCGTCGTAGCCCGGTAGCCCGAGGAATTCCGGTTCGAGCCCCAGGCGGCGGGCCATCCGTTCCCATAGCGTGGCGAAGTGGCCGGTCTCGAACATCAGCACCCGGTCGCCTGCCGACAGCGTGTTGACCAGCGCCGCCTCCCAGGCGCCGGTGCCGGAGGCGGGATAGATGACCACCGGATGCCGGGTCTGGAAGATTTCGCGGATCTTGCGCAGCACCTCCAGCCCCAGCGCGCCGAATTCGGGGCCGCGGTGGTCGATGGTGGGCAGGCTCATGGCACGCAGGATGCGATCCGGTACCGGCGAGGGTCCGGGAATCTGCAGGAAATGGCGGCCGGATGGGTGGAAATCGAGCTTCAACATGGCGGTTCTCCGATTGTTTTTGATTTTGTATTTTGTGTTTTGAATTCAAAATCACTCAAAAAACGAAAAGCCTGTTCAGCGGATGCAGCCCTCGTTGCGCAGGCCGAGGATCTCCTCGGCGCTGATGCCGATGCCCTGCAGCACCTCGTCGGTATGCTCGGCGAACAACGGCGCCGGACGGCGGATCTGCGAGGGCGTGCGGGAGAACTTGCTGGGGAAGCCGATCGTCTTCATGGTGCCGATCACCGGGTGCTCGATCTGCTGGACCATTCCCCGGGCCAGGTAGTGCTCGTCCTGCATGGCCTGGGCGAAGTCGTTGATCGGCCCGGCCGGCACGCCGGCCTCGTCGCAGCGCTCGAGCCAGTGCGCGATCGGTTGCCGGGACAGGATGTCCTGGAGAATGTCTTCGAGTGCCTCGACGTTGCGCGCCCGGTCGCTGTTGGTGACGAAACGCTCGTCGGCCAGCAGGTCGTCGCGGCCGATCACGTCGCGGCACAGGCGCTCCCAGGTGCGCTGGTTGGCGCAGCCGAGCATCAGGTAGCCGTCCTGGGCCTTGATCGCCTGGTACGGGGCCGAGACCCTATGGCGCGAGCCGGTGGGTTGCGGCACCCTGCCCTCGGCGAAATAGGCCGCCGCCTCCCAGCTGAACCAGGGCAGGCCGCATTCGGTGATGGCGATGTCGATGTGCTGCCCTTCGCCGGTGTTCAGCTTGTGGATGTAAGCGGCCAGGATGGAGTAGATCGCGGTGATGCCGCCGCCGATGTCGTAGACCGCGACCCCGGTCTTCAACGGGCTGCGGCCCGGCTCGCCGGTCATCGACATCAACCCGCTCATGCCCTGGGCGACGAGATCGAAACCGCCCTTGTTGCGGTACGGCCCGGTCTGGCCGTAGCCGGAGATCGAGCAGTAGATGATGCCGGGGTTGATCCGGCTGATGGTCTCGTAGTCGATCTCCAGCGAACGGCTGACGCCCGGCCGGTAGTTCTCGACGATGACGTCGGCCTCGCGGGCCAGGCGATAGAAGATGTCCCGGGCGCGGCTGTCCTTGAGGTTCAGCGAGATGCTCTTCTTGTTGCGGTTGATCTGGAAGAAGCAGCTGGACTCGCCATTGACGTAGGGCCCCATCTGCCGGCTATCGTCGCCGCCGTTGGCCTTCTCGACCTTGATCACCTCGGCGCCCAGGTCGCCCAGCACCATGGTGCAGTACGGCCCGGCCATGATCTGGGAAATATCGAGGACTTTCATGTTCTGCAGTGCAAGCATGGGTGTTCTCCAGGCATTGAGTGGCGATGTCATTCACCGCTCCATTGGAAGGGAGTCTTGCTGACGAAGCGCTCGACGGCGGCCTTGAAGTCCTGGCTGCCGTAGCAGGCCCGTATCCAGTCGTCGCCGGCCTGCGCCGCCGTGCGCCGCTGTTCCAGCACCCGGTTGATCAGGTCCTTGGACGCCTGCACGGTGAGCGGCGCCCGGCCGGCGAACGCCTGCGCCTTGTGCGCGACCTCGTGGTAGATCGCTTCCGGCTCGAATACCCCGCTGACCAGCCCCATGGCCGCGGCTTCGGGAGCTTCGATCAGCTTCGCCGCCATCAGGACTTCCTTGGTCCGCGCAACGCCCAGCAGGTCCATCAGCCGCGAGACGTTGCTCACCGACAGGCAGTTGCCGAGCGTCTCGGCGATCGGCACGCCGAATTTCAGCGACGGCGTGCAATAACGGAAATCGCAGGCCAGGGCGATGGCCGCCCCGCCGCCGACGCAGAAGCCCTCCAGCAGGGCGATGGTCGGCTTGCGCAGGCCTTCCAGCCCGGCGATGGCGCTGTCGATCCCACGCTCGTAGGCCACCCCCGCCTCGCCATCCCCGAAGTCGGCGAACTGGCGGATGTCGGTCCCGGCGACGAACGCCTGGCCGCCGCAACCATGGAACACCACGGCGACGATGCTTCGATCGGCCTCCACTTCCCGGCACAGTCGGGCCAGCGCGTCGTACATCTCCCAGGTCATGGCGTTGCGGCTCTGCGGCCGGTTGAAGCCGATCCAGGCGACGCCCTGCTCGATACGGCAGTCGACCTGCCCCTTGGATATATCGGTCATGTTCTTGCCTCCGTCGAAACCGTCAGCCATAGATGGCATTCACCAGGGCCATGGCGAAGGCCGGCACGTAGGTGTTGATCAGCAGGATCAGTACCAGCACGCCGAGGAACCAGAGGTTGGTCCGGGTCGTGGCCCAGATGTCCGCCTTGGCGATGGAACAGGAGGCGATCAGCACGCTGGCCACCGGCGGCGTCTGCTGGCCGATGGCCAGGTTCAGCGTGACGATCAGGCCGAAGTGGATCGGGTCGATGCCGACGGCGAGCACCAGCGGCAGCACGATCGGCACCACCAGGATGATCGCCGCCGCCGAGTGCAGGAACATGCCGAGGATGAGGAAGATGATGTTGAGCAACGCCAGGATGACGTACTTGTTGTTGGTCAGCTCGCCGATCGAACTGGCCAGTTGCTGCGGCAGTTGCGTTTCGGTCAGGTACAGCCCGACCACCGCCGAGCTCGCCACCAGCAGCATCACCACCGCCGTCTGCACGCCGGCGTCGAGGCAAGCCTTGTAGAAGGTGGCGAGGGTGAATTCCCGATACACCACGGCGCTGATGAAGATCGCCACCACCACCGCCAGCGCGGCGCCTTCGGTAGCCGTCACGATCCCGCCGAAAATGCCGCCGAGGATGATCACCGGGATCGACAGCGCCCAGATCGCTCCCTTGAAGGACTCCCACAGCCGTTTGGCCTGGAAGCGGCCCTCCGAAGGGAAACCGTGCCGGCGCGCCAGGTAATAGCACATGCAAGCCAGGCCAAGGGCGCCGAGCAGGCCCGGGAATATGCCGGCGACGAACATCTTGACCACCGATTCACCGGACATCACCGCATAGAGGATCATCGGGATCGACGGCGGCAGGATGATCGCCAGGCTCGCCGCCGAGGACGACAGCGCGGCGGAAAATTCCTTCGAGTAGCCCTTGCTCCTCATCGCCGGGATCATGATGCTGCCGATGGCCGAGACGCCGGCCACGGCGGAGCCGGAGATTTCCGCGAAGAAGATCGAGGCGCCGATGGTCACCATCGACAACCCACCCCTGATGAAGCCGAGCATGGCCGAGGCCAGGTCGATCAGGCGCCGGGAAATGCTCGAGGCGTTCATGATCGCGCCGGCCAGGATGAACAGCGGGATGGCGATCAGCGGGAAGCTGGTGGTGCCGTCGTACATGACCATCCCGATATTGGGGAGTGCCAGTTCGCCGTAGCTCAGGAAGATCGCAACCGCACCGACCACGCCCAGGGCGATGGCCACCGGGACGTTGATCAGTATCAGCAGGATCAGGCCGAGAAACATGTAGAGGATGGTCATTTCTTATTCTCCCGAGCGCCCGTCCGGGCGCTCTGTACCCATTCGGAACTCAGGCCTTGGCAAGCTTGATACCGGCCTCTTCCAGCTCGTGATCGACGAACCCGTCACCCTTGGCACTCTCGATCACCTCCGGCAAGCGCAACAGCTCGGCGAGGATGAACAGCGCCGAGCCGATCGGCAGCACGGACTGGGTCAGCTGCAGCGACACGCTGGTCAGGCTGACGAGGGTCGATCCCTCCAGGATGATGAGCACCTGCGTGCCGGTGTAGGCCAGCAGCACGAAGAAGCCGAGGGTGATCGCCTCGGCGACCAGCGCGATCGGCAGGCGCAGCTTGGGGGAGAAGTAGTTCACCACGCTCGGGCAGCCGATGTGCGCCCCCTTGGCGGCGGCCAGTGCCGCGCCGTAGTAGGTCAGCCAGGCCAACCCGACCGAGGCCACCTCGTCGTACCAGCTGAAGGGCGAACCGGCGAGTCGCGAGACGAAGCCGATGGTGACCACCAGCGCCAATGCCACGACGTTGAGCACCACGATGGCTTCAAGAAACCGGGAAAAAACCTTTCTGAAAGCAGCGATGGAATTCATCAGCTCTCTCCGCTCTATCTGGGGCATCGCCGCACCGGACCCGATGCGGCGATGCGGAGGTAGGTGGGGGGGTCACATCTGGCGAAGTTGCTTCACCTTGTCGAGCATCGCCTGGCCGCCTTCGACTTCTGCGGCAAACTTGGCGTAGATCGCGGCGGAGCCATCGATGAAGGCCTGCTGGTCGACCTCGTTCACCTGCATGCCGGCGGCTTCCATCTTCGCCACCAGGCTCTCGTCGAGTGCCTGCCCCTGTTCCAGGGCATAGGCTTCCACCTGCTCGGCGGCTTCGCTCAGCGCCTGCCTCACGTCCTCGGGGAAGCGCTTCCAGCTGGCGCCGCTGAGCACGAAGGCGGGGGTGTAGACGTGGTTGGACATGGAGAGGTACTTCTGCACCTCGTGAAAGCGCTGCGAATAACTCTGCACCAGCGGGTTTTCCTGGCCATCCATCGCACCGGTCTGCAACGCCACGAACGCTTCGGAGAGCGCCATCGGGGCGGGGTTGGCGCCGTAGCTCTTGAACATCTCGACGCGCCAGATACCGTTCGGCGTTCTCAGTTTCAGGCCTTTCAGATCGCCCGGCACGACGATGGGGCGGGTGTTGTTGGTGATCTGCCGGACGCCGTTCTCCCAGACGCCGATGATCGTGTAGCCCTTGCTTTCCGCGGCCTTGTACATCACGTCGCGGACCAGCCCGTCACGCACACGCTTCATGTGTTCGCGATCGCTGATCAGGTAGGGCATTTCGAACAGCGAGAATTCCGGCGCCACGCTGCTCATCACGGTCGAGGGCAGCGCCAGGTCGAGCGAGCCGAGCTTGAGCTTGTTGAGCATCTGCGAGTCGTCGCCGAGCTGGCTGGAGCCGTAGACCACGACCTTGGCCTTGCCTTCGAGCTTTTCATTGGCGATGCGCGCGAACTCGTTGGCCGAGAGTTCGAACAGGGAGCCCGGGCCACCGACATGGCCGAACTTGATCTGGATCTCCGCGGCCTGCACCACCGAGGCGGTGAGCCCCAACAGCGACCCGATCAACACCGATTTGAAGATTTTCATGCTGCTGCCTCCACTCTTGTTCTTATGAGGTGGTACCGCAATTACCCGTCGTTCAGGCCGCCCTGCCGCCAGCAGATGCGTTGAGACCGCACGAACCAAGGCCAGCCATCGCAGAAAATGAATTCATTATTCATTTCCAGAAACAGACAGTAGTTCAGCTTTTTTCCCTGCGCCAATTGGAAGGAAAAATTTTCCGCGCTCGCAAGACCAACGGTCCGTACGGGGAAAGGTGCCGCGAGCCGTGCATTCGGCAGGGTCCCGGTGCAGGCGCCACCGGGCGCCCCGCCGCTCGCTCGAGTGGCGGGTACGCTTCGTGAGAAAGGGGGCCGCGAGGCCCCGTTCAGGCCGGCAAGATACCGGCCTTGAAACCGGCCGCCTCGATGCCGACCATGGCCACGTGCTCGTCTTCGTCCGATGAGGCACCGCTGACCCCCACCGCCCCGATGACCTGATCGCGCTCGTCGAGGATCAGCACGCCGCCGGGCACGGGAATGAAATGCCCGTCGGAAGCCGCGGCGACCGATGCGAGGAATGCCGGACGCAGTTCATTGCGCTCACCCACCGTCCGGCTGGAGACGCCGTTGCCCAGCGCGGCGAACGCCTTGCCCCGGGCGACCGGCAGGCGCAGCGGTGCGCAACCGTCCTCGCGCTCAGCGGCAACGAGATTGCCGCCGCCGTCCATGACGTATGCGGTCAGTGGCTCCAGTTCCTGGGCCCTCGCCTCGGCGAAGGCCGCATCGAGGATACGGCGCGCCTGACTGCGGGAGATGACTACGCTTGCACGATAAACTTTTCCGGCCATACCCTGGTTCCTCTCGGCTGTGATGGTCTTCCACGTCGTCCTGCGCACCGGCTCGCCGCGACGACGGCCGGTGCGCGTGATGAACCGGCCGGCACGCAGGATCGCGAGAAAGTTTCCGCCGGCGGCGCTTTGCGCTATTTTGAATTCTTAATACAAAAGCTAGCACAGCCTAGCCAATCCGCCGTCCCAGCCATCCAGCAGGTGCCGATATGACGTTACCCGTCCAGGAAACCAGTGTGGAAAAGATCCAGCACAAGATTCTCTATCTGGAAGCCGCCAACCGGATCCGCGAGCTGATCGAGCATGGGGGACTTGTGGCCGGTGAAAAGATCTCGGAAAAGCGGCTCTGCGAGAAATTCGGCATTTCGCGCACGCCGCTACGCGAAGCCCTGAAGGTGCTGACGTCCGAGGGCTTGGTGGAAATCCTGCCGAACCGCGGGGCACGCGTCAGCCTGCTGACCCTGAGCGACGTCGAGCACACCTACGACGTGATGGGCGCTCTGGAAGGGCTTGCCGGCGAGACGGCCTGCCGCCATCTGGACGACGACGAACTGGCGCATATCTGCGCGCTCCACCAGCAGATGGTCGGGCACTACCAGCGCAAGGAACTGCAGGCCTACTTCCAGGCCAACCAGCAGATCCACGAGTGCATCCTCCAGGCATCGCGCAACCCCATCCTGCTCGAGATGTACAACAATCTCAGCCAGCGCATCAAACGGATCCGCTACACGATGGAAATGCACGAGGCGTTCTGGCGCAAGGCGATGAACGAGCACGAGGAGATGATCGAAGCGCTGCGCGATCGGGACGGGAAACGCCTGGGGGACATCCTCAGGGGGCACCTGAGCCACAAGCTCGAGGCGATCAACCTAGCCGGCGTGATCAGCCCCGATTGACGACGAGTCGCCGAATGCCCGGCGTAGCCCGCAGCCTGCGTTTCAGGATTCGGTGTTGCCGGCCGTTTTTTGTGGGAGCCCCGACCTCGGGGCGATGCTCTTGAGCTTGAGGCAGGCCTGCGGCCCGCATCGCCGCGAGGGCGCGCCTCCCACAGGATTCGGTGTTGCCGGTCGCTTTTTTTGTGGGAGCCCCGACCCCGGGGCGATGCTCTTGAGCGTGAGGCAGGCCTGCGGCCCGCATCGCCGCGAGGGCGCGCCTCCCACAGGATTCGGTGTTGCCGGCCGCTTTTTTTTTGTGGGAGCCCCGCCCCCGGGGCGATGCTTTCAAGCTTCACCTGTACTGGACGCATAAGAATAAGAAAAAGCCGCCAGAGCACAGTCTGACGGCTTCCACTTGCAGCTTGTAGCTTGCCGCTTATAGCCGCCTTACAGCGGCTTGCCGCGATTGCCGTGCTGCCCGACGAAGGCCTGCACGGCTTTCAGCTCGTTGGCCAGCACCGTGCAGCGCTCGGGCCGCTCGAAGAGGTCCGCCAGATGCGCCGGCAACTCCAGCGCCTTGCCGATGCCGGCCTTTTCCACCGCATCGGGGAATTTCACCGGATGCGCAGTGCCCAGGGTAACCATGGGGGAGCTCAGGCTGCGACGGCATTCACGGGCGGCATGTACACCGATGGCGGTATGCGGATCGAGCACTTCGCCGGTCTGCGCGAATACCTGGGCGATGGTCGCGCAGGTCTGCTCGTCGTCCACCGCCAGCGAGTCGAACAGCTTGCGCGCCTCGGTCCAGCGGTCCTCTTCCACCGACAGCTTGCCGCTGGCCTTGAAGGCGTCCAGCAGCTCGGCCACCGCCCGACCGTTGCGCCCGTGCAGGTCGAACAGCAGGCGCTCGAAGTTGGACGAGACCATGATGTCCATCGACGGCGACAGCGACGGGTGCAGGGTGTCCTTGTCGTAGCGGTTGCCGGACATGAAGCGGTGCAGGATGTCGTTGCGGTTGGTGGCGACGATCAGTTGGTTGATCGGCAGCCCCATGTTGCGCGCCAGGTAGCCGGCGAAGATATCGCCGAAGTTGCCGGTCGGTACCGAGAAGGCCACCGAGCGGGCCGGCCCGCCGAGCTGCAGCGCGGCGTGGAAGTAGTAGACGATCTGGGCCATGATCCGCGCCCAGTTGATCGAGTTGACCGCCACCAGCCGGGTGCCCTTGAGGAAGCCCTGGTCGGCGAAGCTGGCCTTGACCATCTCCTGACAGTCGTCGAAGTTGCCTTCGATGGCGATGTTGTGGATGTTCTCGCCGAGGATGGTGGTCATCTGCCGGCGCTGCACTTCGGATACGCGGTTGTGCGGGTGCAGGATGAAGATGTCGACGTTCTCGCAGCGGCGGCAGCCCTCGATGGCGGCCGAGCCGGTGTCGCCGGAAGTGGCGCCCATGATCACCACGCGCTCGCCGCGCTTGGCCAGCACGTAGTCGAGCAGGCGGCCGAGCAGCTGCAGGGCGAAGTCCTTGAAGGCCAGGGTCGGGCCGTGGAACAGCTCGAGCACCCATTCATTGCCGTCCAGCTGGCGCAGCGGGGCGATGGCAGCATGGGCGAAGACGCCATAGGTTTCTTCGAGGATTTTCTTGAAGTCGGCATCGGGGATGCTGCCGGCGACGAACGGGCGCATCACCCGGAAGGCCAGCTCGTGGTACGGCAGGCCGGCCCAGGAGGCGATCTCCTCGACCGTGAAGCGCGGCAGGTTCTCCGGCACGTAGAGACCACCGTCGCTGGCCAGGCCGGCCAGCAGGACATCTTCGAAATTCAGGGCCGGCGCCTGGCCGCGGGTGCTGATGTAACGCATTGGATTTCAAACCTTTGGTTTGAGCTGCAAGCCACGAGCTTCAAGCGGCAAGCAAAAGCAAAACCGCCTCCGCCTGCCGCGTATCACCGTACCTTGCCGCCATGTTCAAGTTCATCGCATCAAGCGAGCAGCGAGCCTCTGGCGCTCTTTACTTGCAGCTTGAAGCTTGCAGCTTGCGGCTGCCCTCAGTTCAATTGTTCGACACGAATCCGCACGACCTTGTCCACCACGTCGTCGAGCGCTTCCAGCGCGGCGATGGCGTCGTCGATGCGCTGCTCGATCACCCGGTGCGTGACCAGGATGACCGGCACCAGACCGTCCTGCTCTTCGACTTCCTTCTGCATGATCGACTCGATGTTGATCCCGCGTTCGGAAAGGATGGTCGCCACCTGCGCCAGCACGCCCGGATGGTCCTTGGCCTGGATGCGCAGGTAGTAGGCGCTCTCGCAGGCGCTGATCGGCAGGATCGGATGGTCGGACAGCGAATCGGGCTGGAACGCCAGGTGCGGCACGCGGTTGTTCGGATCGGTGGTCAGCGCGCGCGCGACGTCCACCAAGTCGGCCACCACCGCCGAAGCGGTCGGCTCCATGCCGGCACCGGCACCGTAGTAGAGCGTGCTGCCGACGGCATCGCCATTGACCATCACCGCGTTCATCACGCCGTTGACGTTGGCGATCAGCCGGTCGGCGGGAATCAACGTGGGATGCACGCGCAGTTCGATTCCGCTATCGGTACGGCGGGCCACGCCCAGGTGCTTGATGCGATAGCCCAGCGCCTCGGCATAATTGACGTCGGCGGTGGTCAGCTGGGTGATGCCCTCGGTGTAGGCCTTGTCGAACTGCAGCGGAATGCCGAAGGCGATGGACGCCAGGATGGTCAGTTTGTGCGCCGCATCGATGCCCTCGACGTCGAAGGTCGGGTCGGCCTCGGCGTAGCCGAGCGCCTGCGCCTCCTTGAGCACGTCATCGAAAGTGCGGCCCTTCTCGCGCATTTCGGTGAGGATGAAGTTGCCGGTGCCGTTGATGATGCCGGCCAGCCAGTTGATGCGGTTGCCGGCCAGGCCCTCGCGGATCGCCTTGATCACCGGGATGCCACCGGCGACGGAGGCCTCGAAGGCGACGATGACGCCCTTCTCGCGCGCCTTGGCGAAGATCTCGTTGCCATGCACGGCGATCAGCGCCTTGTTGGCGGTGACCACGTGCTTGCCGTTGTCGATGGCCTTGAGCACCAGCTCCTTGGCCAGGGTATAGCCACCGATCAGCTCGACGACGATGTCGATGTCGGGGTTGTTGACGACATCGAAGATGTCCGCGGTGATGGGCGTAGCACCGGTATTGCACTTGGGATTCGGCTGACGGGTGGCAATCTGCGCAACCTCGATTCCGCGCCCGGCACGGCGGGCAATCTCCTCGGCGTTGCGTTCGAGCACATTGAAGGTACCGCCACCGACGGTTCCCAGCCCACAGATGCCAACTTTCACCGATTTCAAGCTGAACTCCCCCTTCACAGCGAAACGGCCGGACCTGCCGGCCGACAAAAGAGTCGCACATTACGAAGGGAGCGGGCTTTAGTCAATCGGCCGGGCCATCCGGCTATGCACCATCCAGCCCCAGGCGCTGGTGCCATTGGGCGAGCGACTCGTCGGGGTACTCGGAAAAGCAGCGATCGCGTGCGCCGACCTGCGGTTCCACCCACCCCGCCTTGGAGCCGAGCATCAGGTGCGTATGCTCCGGCGGCACCGGCAATTCGCTGTCGATCGCCGAGGCGTGCGGGTGTACCAGTTCGGGCCAGGTCGGGTCCCACAACCACAGGGCGCTGCCGCACTGCCGGCAGAAATGACGACGCCCTTCGCTGATCCTGACCTCGCCGGTTTGCGGATCGGTCAGCCGCGCCTGATAGACGCCGATATGCTCCCGGCCCTCGACCTGCAACGTACGGTAATCACCGCCGAGATTGATCGCATAGCCACCGCCTCCCGCGGTCTTGCGGCAGATCGAACAATAGCAGCGCATGAAGGGATAAGGCTGTGCGGATTCGAGACTGAACCGCACGGCCTGGCAGTGACAGGAACCTTCGAGTTTCATCGCGACCCTCCTCGTTCGAACCCTCATCACAGGGTTTGAACGCAGCGAGCCGGCCAGTTCCAGCGTTCCACGACCGGCCTGGCGCCATCGGACCGACGGCGCCAGGGATCATTCGGCCTTGAGTGCGACCTCGGCCAGCTGTGCGGCCGGCTGATAGCCGGGAATCATCTGCCCGTTGGCGAGGACGATGGCCGGCGTGCCCTGTACGCCGATCATCTGGCCCAGCTCGTACTGCTTGGCGATTGGTGTCTCGCAGTTGGCGGCGGCGAGCTCCTGGCGGGCCTTCGCCTTGTTCATCGCCGCCTGGCGATCCTTGGCACACCACACGCTGGCCAGGGTGTTGGCGCCATGGCTGCCCATGCCCTGGCGCGGGAAGGCGACATAGCGCACCTCCACCCCGAGCTGGTTCAGCTGCGGCACCTCGCTGTGCAGCTTCTGGCAATAGCCGCAATCGGTATCGGTGAAGACGGTGATATGCGTCTTCGGCTGCTTCGGCGCAAACACCACCATCTCGCTCACCGGGATCGCATTGATTTCCTTGGCGATCGACTCGCTCTGCGCCTGCTCGGTCAGGTTGATGGCCTGGCCGTTCTGGAACCGATACAGGTAGCCCTGGATCACGAACTGCCCATCGGCGCTGGCGTACAGCTGGCGGCCGCCCTGGAGCTGGACCTGATAGACACCCGGCATCGGACTTTCGGCGACGGCCTCGATGGGCATGTCCGGCTGGATCTTCTGCAGCGACTGGCGAATCGCCTGGTCGGGATCGGCAGCCATGACAACGGTGCTGGCCAGACCGGCAACGGCGGCGGCAGCGAACAAACGAATCACGCCCATGGGAACTCCTGGCAGCGACGATCGAGGGAAGGTATGCAGATTACCACAGCCCTGCCCGGCAAACTGCCGGCTGCTTCACCGGCAGGCGCGACGCATGCCGCATACATCGGGCCTAGCCACGCGGATGGTGCGCTGCATGCAGTTCCTGCAAACGTGCCCGGGCGATGTGGGTATAGATCTGCGTGGTCGACAGGTCGCTGTGGCCGAGCAGCATCTGCACCGTGCGCAAGTCGGCCCCATGGTTGAGCAGATGCGTGGCGAAGGCGTGCCGCAGGGTATGCGGGGAAATCGACGTGGCGACGCCCGCTACCTGCGCATGCAGCTTGATCCGGTGCCAGAAGGTCTGGCGCGTCATCTGCTCGCCACGCAGGCTGGGAAACAACACGTCGCCGGGCTTGCCGGCAAGCAGCAGCTCGCGCGCATCGCGCAGGTAGCGCTCCAGCCAGTGCAGCGCCTCATCGCCCAGCGGCACCAGCCGTTCCTTGTTGCCCTTGCCGAAGGTTCGCAGCACGCCCTGGCGCAGACTGACCTGCTCCAGCGTCAGGCTGATCAGCTCGGTCACCCGCAGGCCACAGGCATACAGCACTTCGAGCATCGCCCGGTCACGCAGGCCGAGCGGGTCGCCGATATCCGGCGCAGCCAGCAACGCCTCCACGTCCGCCTCGGACAGCGCCTTCGGCAACGGGCGGCCGAGGCGTGGCAAGTCGACCCGCAAGGTCGGGTCGACCGCGATCTCGCCTTCGCGCAGCAGGTAGCGATAGAAGCCGCGCAGCCCCGACAGGAAGCGGGCCGTGGAGCGTGCCTTGTAGCCATTGTTCAGGCGCCAGGCGAGATGATCGAGGATGATCTCGCGTCCGGCAGCGGCCAGGCGCACGCCGCGTTCGTCGAGCCAGCCGTTGAACAGTGCCAGGTCGCTTCGATAGGCCTCGCGGGTATTGTCCGCCAAGCCCTTCTCCAGCCAGAGAGCATCGAGAAAGCGGTCGATGACGGGATCGTCGAGTGCGGGCATGGACGGCCTCACCAGAAACGGGCGCGACAGTGTTCCATAGCCGGTCCGCATTCGGCCAGTGCCGGCTCATCCAGCTCGCGCACGTTACCGGAGATCGGCGCGAGCCCGGAAAACCAAGGACGCCAAACGAAAAAAGCAGCCCGAAGGCTGCTTTTTTCCTGTTCCGAGGAGCGATCCTCAGACCAGCTTTTCCTTGATGCGGGCGGCCTTGCCGGACAGCGCGCGGAGGTAGTACAGCTTGGCCTTGCGCACGTCGCCGCGACGCTTGACGCTGATGCTGTCGACCATCGGGCTGTAGCTCTGGAAGGTACGCTCCACGCCCACGCCGTTGGAGATCTTGCGCACGGTGAAGGCGCTGTTCAGGCCGCGGTTGCGCTTGCCGATCACTACACCTTCGAAGGCCTGCAGACGCTGACGATCGCCTTCCTTCACCTTCACCTGGACGATCACGGTGTCGCCCGGGGCGAACAACGGGATTTCCTTGTTCATCTGCTCGGCTTCGAGCTGCTGAATGATCTTGTTGGTCATGCTGTGCTCCTAAGGCCAACCCACCGGGTTGCCATCGATACGTTAACTATCGTCCCGCTGACGGATGTATTCCGCCAGCAGCTTCTGTTCTTCTCCAGAAAGCGAGCGGCTATCCAGAAGATCGGCCCTGCGCTCCCAGGTCCTTCCAAGGGACTGCTGCAAGCGCCAGCGCCGGATGTGCTCATGGTTGCCGCTAAGCAGCACCTCAGGAACACATTTATCCGCATACACTTCCGGTCGCGTGTAATGCGGGCAGTCGAGCAGGCCGTCGGTAAACGAATCCTCCTCGGCGGAATCAGCATGACCCAGAGCGCCCGGAAGCAGCCTGGTCACGGCATCGATCAGCACCATCGCCGGCAGCTCGCCACCGGACAATACGTAGTCGCCGATCGACCATTCCTCATCCACGTGCGCCTCGATGAAGCGCTCGTCGATACCTTCGTAGCGGCCAGCAATGAGGATCAGCGCCTCCTCCTTCGCCAGCTCGCGAACGCCAGCCTGTTTCAGCTGACGCCCTTGCGGCGACAGGTAGATCACCTTCGCCGTCTCGCCGGCGGCCCGCTTGGCATCGGCCAGCGCACGCTCCAGCGGTTCGATCTTCATCACCATGCCGGGACCTCCGCCGAATGGGCGGTCGTCCACCGTCTGGTGACGGTCTTCGGTGTAGCTCCTGGGGTTCCAGCAATTGAGCTGCAACAACCCCTGCTTCATGGCACGACTGGTAATCCCGAAGTCGCGTATCGCCGCGAACATCTCCGGGAAGAGACTGATGACTTCAACACGCAAAGCGGCCATGCCGTCAGAAATCCGCATCCCAATCGACCTGCATCTCGCCTGCGTCCAGATCGATCTTCAACACGCATTGATCGGTGTAAGGCAGCAGTCGCTCACGATCGTCCAGGCTTCCAGCGCAGGGCTTGACCACCAGGACGTCGTTGGCTCCGGTTTCCAGCAGGTGGTCGACCTGGCCGAGCAGTTGCGCGGATTGGTTGATCACCTTCAAACCCTGGAGCTGATACCAGTAGTACTCACCGTCGACCAAGGCGGGCAGATCGCTACGCGGGACGCAGATATCGAAGTCGGCGTAGGTACGCGCCACTTCGCGATCGTTCAAGCCCTTGAGCGTTGCCACCAGGATCTTGCCCTGGAGGCGCCCCTTGACCAACTCGACCTGCTTGACCTCGTCGCCTCGCCTCAGCGTCCAGCGGCGATAGTCCAGCAGATTGTCGATCGGATCGGTAAAGGAATAGACCTTCACGTCACCGCGCACGCCATGCACCGAAACGATCTTGCCGATGACGATCAGCTCATCGACCGGAGCAGAGGCTGCGTTCATGCGATTCAGGCAGCAGCCTTGGCAGCTTCCTTCAGCAGCTGAGCAACGCGCTCAGACGGCTGTGCACCCTGGCTCAGCCAATAGGCAGCGCGCTCCTGGTTGACGGAGAGCTTCACTTCCGCACCGCTGGCGATCGGGTTGAAGAAACCGATGCGCTCGACGAAGCGACCATCACGCGCATTGCGGCTGTTGGTCACGGTCAGGTGGTAGAAAGGGCGCTTCTTGGAGCCGCCACGGGCGAGACGAATAGTTACCATGTGAACATCGTTCCTGTAGTCGGTGCTAACTTAAGGCACACACTTAAAATGGGCCTGGGCCCGAAAGGCCGCGCATTTTACGAGTAAAAGAGGAAGGCTGCAAGCTGGAAGCGAATCAGGGTTCGCGCGGACAACGGAGCATCACCAAGCGCTTTCCCGCGCTTCCTTGACGCTTACGGCTTGCAGCCTGAGGCCGTTTTTCTAGAACTTCGGCATCCCGCCGCCCGGGAACATGCCGCCCATGCCACGCATCATCCTGGCCATGCCGCCCTTGCCGGTGACTTTCTTCATCATCTTCTGCATCTGCTTGTGCTGCTTGATCAGCCGGCCGATGTCCTGCACCTGGGTGCCGGACCCCATGGCGATGCGGCGCTTGCGCGAGCCGCTGATGATGTCCGGGTTGCGTCGCTCGGCCGGAGTCATCGAATTGATGATGGCTTCCATCTGCTTGAACTGTTTCTCCGCCGCGCCCTGGGCATGCCCCATCTGCGACAGGTTGACCCCGCCGATCGACGGCAGCTTGTCCATCAATCCACCGAGGCCGCCCATGTTCTTCATCTGCTGCAGCTGGTCGCGGAAGTCCTCGAGATCGAAGCCCTTGCCCTTCTTCAGCTTCTTGGTGAGCTTCTCGGCCTTCTCGCGGTCGAGGGTCTGCTCGGCCTGTTCGATCAGGCTCAGCACGTCGCCCATGCCGAGGATGCGCGAGGCGATCCGGTCCGGGTGGAAGGGTTCCAGCGCGTCGCTCTTCTCGCCCATGCCGAGGAACTTGATCGGCTTGCCGGTGACATGGCGCACCGACAGCGCGGCACCGCCACGGGCATCGCCATCGACCTTGGTCAACACCACGCCGGTGAGCGGCAGCGCCTCGCCGAACGCGCGGGCGGTGTTGGCGGCATCCTGGCCGGTCATGGCATCGACCACGAACAGTGTCTCGACAGGCTTGATCGCCGCATGCACGGCCTGGATCTCGGCCATCATCTCGGCATCGATGGCCAGGCGACCGGCGGTATCGACCAGCACCACGTCGATGAATTTCAGCTTGGCCTCGCGGATCGCTGCCTGGGCGATCTCCACCGGCTGCTGGTTGATGTCCGAAGGGAAGAAGGTTACCCCCACTTCAGCGGCTAGGGTTTCCAGCTGCTTGATCGCCGCCGGGCGATAGACGTCGGCGGAGACCACCAACACCGTCTTTTTCTTGCGCTCCTTGAGGAAGCGCGCCAGCTTGCCGACCGTGGTGGTCTTGCCCGCACCCTGCAAGCCGGCCATGAGCACCACCGCCGGCGGCGCGGCATTCAGCGCGAGATCCTCGTTGGCCGCCCCCATCAATTCTTCCAGCTCGGCGCGCACGATCTTCACGAACGCCTGGCCAGGCGTCAGGCTCTTCGAGACCTCGGTGCCGACGGCGCGCTCCTTGACCCTGTTGACGAACTCCTTGACCACCGGCAGCGCGACATCGGCCTCGAGCAGGGCCATCCGCACCTCGCGCAGGGTGTCCTTGATGTTGTCCTCGGTCAGCTTGGCCTTGCCGGTGACATGGCGAAGCGTTTGTGAGAGGCGATCGGTTAGGTTTTCGAACATGAGCCATTCCACGCTGGATGTGCTGAAGGGCGCGATTATAGAAGGTGGACGGGCCAGGCCGGTACCCCGCCGGCAATGCTTTTCATCCAGCAAACACGGCCTCGTCACATCCGCCCCGGAAGGCGACCGGGCCGGGGCGAAGTGTCGCAAGCAGGCGAAACAGACCCCAGCAGCCGCTTTTGCGGCTCCAGTCTTTGTGCCACACTCACGGCCTTTCGAGCTCGTTACCAGAACTTATGCACCCTCTGTTACCCAGCCTTGCCGCCGCCGCCCTCTATGCCGGCGTCACGGGTTACCAAAGTTTGCGTCTGGCGCAACGCGCCGTGCCGGACAAACGCCTGCTGCTCGTCATCGGCGTACTCGCGCTGCTCGCCCACAGTTTCAGCCTCTTCATCCAGCTGCTGTCGCCAAGCGGCCTGCATCTCGATTTCTTCACCGCCTCCAGCCTGATCGCCGCCGCAGTCATCCTGCTGATCCTCCTGGCGCTGTACCGGATGCCAGTGGAGAACCTGTTGCTGCTGCTGTTTCCGCTGGGCTGCCTGACCGTACTCTTCGCCCAGTTCGCGCCCTCCGGCACGGCGCCGGCGATCGCCGAAGCACCCGGCATACTCGCGCACATCCTGTTGTCGATCCTGGCCTATGGCATGTTGACCATCGCCGTGTTCCAGGCCCTGCTGCTGCTGCTGCAGGACCACCACCTCAAGCACAAGCATCCCTCGGGCCTGATCCGCAACTTCCCGCCACTGCAGACCATGGAAAGCCTGCTGTTCGGCTTCCTCTGGGCCGGCTGGATACTGCTGTCCGCCTCGCTGCTCTCGGGCTGGCTGTTTCTCGATGACCTTTTCGCCCAGCATCTGGTCCACAAGACGCTGCTTTCGGTCATCGCCTGGGTCGTCTTCGGCCTGCTGCTGTGGGGACGGCACCAGCTCGGCTGGCGTGGCTACAAGGCCATCCGTTGGACGCTGGCCGGTTTCTGCCTGCTGATGCTGGCGTATTTCGGCAGCAAGCTGGTCCGCGAATTCATCCTGCACATCTGACCCGAACAGGCTCACTCGTGGAAAATCTACATCCCGGCTTTCTGGTCGGACTGCTGGTCTTTCTGCTGTTGTGCTCGGCGTTCTTCTCCAGTTCCGAGACCGGCATGCTCAGTCTCAACCGCTATCGCCTGCGCCACCAGGCCAAGGAAGGGCATCGGGCCGCGCGACGCGCCAGCGAGCTGCTGGCCCACCCGGATCGCCTGCTGGGCACCATCCTGCTCGGCAACAACTTCGTCAACATCCTCGCCTCCTCCATCGCCACCGTGCTGGCCATGCAACTGTGGGGCGAGGCGGGCATCGCCATCGCCACCATCGGCCTGACGGTGATCCTGCTGATCTTCGGCGAGATCACGCCCAAGACCCTCGCGGCGCTGCGCCCGGAGATCGTCGCCTACCCGGTCAGCCTGCCATTGAAGCTGCTGCAGAAGGTCCTCTATCCGCTGGTCGCCCTGCTCAGCTGGGTGAGCAACGGCCTGCTCAGGCTGCTGGGCCTCGATCTCTCCAACAAGGGCAGCGACAGCCTTTCCACCGAGGAGTTGCGCAGCGTGGTACGCGAATCCGGCAGCGACCTGCCGCTGAACCGCCAGAGCATGCTGCTGGGCATTCTCGACCTCGAGCGCGTCACGGTCGACGACATCATGATTCCGCGCAACGAGGTCACCGGCATCGACCTCGACGACGACCTGGAATCGATCGTCAGCCAGCTGCGCACCACCCCTCACACGCGCCTGCCGGTATTTCGCAACGACATCAACCAGATCGAGGGCATCGTCCACATGCGGCAGATCGCCCGCCTGCTCAGCCACGATCAGCTGACCAAGGACAGCCTGCTCGAGGCCTGCAGCGAACCCTACTTCGTGCCGGAAAACACGCCGCTCTCCACCCAGCTGCTGAATTTCCAGAAGCAGAAGCGCCGTATCGGCATCGTCGTCGACGAATACGGCGACGTGCGCGGCGTCGTCACGCTGGAAGACATCCTCGAGGAGATCGTCGGTGAATTCAGCAACCAGGACGCCCTGCGCAGCCCGGACATTCACCCGCAGGACGACGGCACGCTGGTCATCGATGGCGCCGCCTACATTCGCGAAGTGAACCGCGCACTGGGCTGGAAACTGCCCTGCGACGGCCCGAAGACCCTCAACGGCCTGATCACCGAGGCGCTGGAGCATATTCCCGACAGCGGCATCTGCCTGCAGATCGGCGACTACCGCCTGGAGATCCTCCAGGCGGCTGACAATCGCGTGAAGAGCGTGCGTGCCTGGACCATCGGCGACGCCCGGACGGACGAACGGGAAGCGGAGTGACGGGAGCCGGCATGACCGCCGACTCCCCCTCGATCAAAGCCGAACCTGCACCGCCCCTGCTGCCCGCAGCGCCTTCTCCCGCGCCGCTTCGATCGATACGTCCCGTGCCAGCGCCACGCCCATGCGCCGCTGCCCGCTGACGCCCGGCTTGCCGAACAGGCGCAATGCGGTATCCGGCTCGCCCAGCGCAGCGGCCAGGTTGCCGAAGCTCACCTCGCTCGACTCGCCCTCCACCAGGATCACCGCCGAAGCGGCCGGGCCGAGCTGGCGAATCGCCGGGATCGGCAAGCCGAGGATCGCCCGCGCATGCAGCGCGAACTCCGACAGGTCCTGGGAAACCAGGGTCACCAGACCGGTATCGTGCGGCCGCGGCGAGATCTCGCAGAACCACACCCGGTCGCCCTTGACGAACAGCTCGACGCCGAAGATGCCACGCCCACCGAGCGCATCGGTGACCGCCAGCGCGATCCGCTTCGCTTCCGCCATGGCCGCCGGGGCCATGGGCTGGGGCTGCCAGGACTCCTGGTAATCGCCCTTCTCCTGGCGGTGTCCGACAGGGTCGCAAAAGCTGGTGCCACCCGCATGGCGCACGGTCAACAGGGTGATTTCGTAATCGAAGTCGATGAAGCCCTCGACGATGACCCGCCCCCGGCCCGCCCGCCCACCGGCCTGGGCATAATCCCAGGCCGCCTCGACATCGGCGGCGCTGCGCAGCACCGACTGGCCCTTGCCGGAGGAGCTCATCACCGGCTTGACCAGGCACGGAAAGCCCAGCGCCTGCGTCGCGGCGCGGCATTCCTCCAGCGAATCGGCAAACCGATAGGGCGAAGTCGGCAGGCCGAGCTCCTCGGCCGCCAGGCGCCGGATGCCTTCGCGGTTCATGGTCAACTGCGCCGCGCGGGCGGTGGGTATCACCGTATAGCCCTCGCCCTCCAGCTCCACCAGCGTGGCGGTAGCGATCGCCTCGATCTCCGGCACGATGTAATGCGGCCGCTCCTGTTCGATCACCGCCCGCAGCGCGGCGCCGTCGAGCATGTCGATCACGTGGCTGCGATGCGCGACCTGCATGGCCGGCGCGTTGGCGTAGCGGTCGACGGCAATCACCTCCACGCCCAGGCGTTGCAGCTCGATGACCAGTTCCTTGCCGAGCTCGCCGCAACCACAGAGCAGGATACGGGTGGCGCTGGCGGACAGCGGGGTGCCTATTCGTGGCATGGGATTCCTCGTTTTCTGAAGTAAAGCCGGGCGCGCAGTACGCCTCACATCAGCAGGCCGCCGAGACGGGCCCGCTCGCTGCAGCGCCGCAGCACTTCGCGGCGCTCCTGGTCATCCATCAGCCCCCAGCGCCGGATCTCGTCGGCGCTGCGCTGGCAACCCACGCAGACATCGTCCCCGTCCAGCGCACAAAGGCTGACGCAGGGCGAGGCAACCGGTTTTTCCGTGGCGGTCACTCATCGCGCTCCAGATCGCGGGCGTAGCGCTGGGCGTTGTGCACGTAATGGGCCGCGCTGGCTTCGAGCATCTTCTTCTGCTCCTCGCTCAGCTCGCGCACCACCTTGCCGGGCGAGCCCACCACCAACGAGCCATCGGGAATTTCCTTGCCCTCGGCGATCAGGGTGTTGGCGCCGACGATGCAGTGCTTGCCGATCTTCGCGCCATTGAGCACCACGCATTGATGCCGATCAGACTGTAGTCACCCACGGTGCAACCGTGCAGCATGGCGTTGTGGCCGACGGTCACCCCCGTTCCCAACGTCAGCGGGTGCCCCATGTCGGTGTGCATCACGCTGCCATCCTGGACGTTGCTGTTCTCGCCGATATGGATCAACTCGTTGTCCCCGCGCAGCACCGCGCCGAACCAGACACTGGCGCCCGCATCCAGGCGGACCTTGCCCACCAGCGTGGCATTGGGCGCGACCCAGCTCTGCGGATGGGCCTCGACACGCGACTCTCCCAGACGATATTTCACAAAGCGGACCTCTCTCTCAGATCAATGGAACGCCGGCAGACCGGAAAACGCCTCGGCATGGCGCCACTCAGGGCTTGCCACGGCCGGACAGGTCGATGAAGGAGTCCGGCGCGCGGCGCATTTCGATACCGGCGTCGTATACCAGGTTGACCAGCTCGACGATCATGATCGCCGTCAGCCCCCATATCTGGTATTCGCCATAACGGTAGGAAGGGATGTACCAGCTCTGCCCCAGGTAATCGATGCGATGGGTGACCTCGCGCGGGTCCTGGCAGAAGAAGCTCAGCGGTACCGAGAACACCGAGGCGATCTCGGCATCGTTGGCCCGGTACTCGACGTAATCCGGAACCAGCCCCACATATGGCGTGACGTGGATGCCATGCACCGAAACCAGGCTGCTCAGCGGGCCGACCACCTCGACCATTCCCGGTGCCAGGCCCACCTCTTCCTCGGCCTCGCGCAAAGCGGTCTGCAGCAGGTCGCGGTCTTCCGGATCGCGTCGTCCACCGGGAAAGGCCACCTCTCCGCCATGGGTGGACAAGCCGGCAGCGCGCAGCGTCAGCACCAGCTCCGGCGACTCGCTGCGCGTGATCGGCATCAGCACGGCCGCTTCGGGCAAGCGCCCCTCCGGCTCCAGGAGATGCGGGGAATAGTCGCGCACCCGTTGGAGTATTGTCTCCAGCATGAATATTCTCGTTTCGTCTTTGACCGGAATCATGGCATGAAAGGCGCAACCGCCCAAGGCCTCCCCGGAAACCTATCGACCCCGGCATGACATCTTCAGCCAACGCCGGCCGCGACGCGCCTTGCCGAATCGCCACGCACGAACCAAGATTCGCCAGAGGCCACAGGAATCGCCCATGAAATTCTGCAACCTGTGCGGCAGCCCGGTGCTTGTACGCATTCCCGACGGCGACAACCGACCGCGCTTCGTCTGCGACAGCTGCCAGACCGTGCACTATCAGAATCCGCGTATCGTCGCCGGCTGCGTGCCCGTCTGGGAAGACCGCATCCTGCTCTGCCGGCGCGCGATCGAGCCACGCCTTGGCTACTGGACCCTGCCAGCCGGCTTCATGGAGAACGGCGAAACCCTGCAGCAGGCCGCGCAGCGCGAAACCCTGGAGGAAGCCTGTGCCAGGGTCCGGAATCTGCAGCTGTATACGCTGTTCGACCTGCCGCACATCAACCAGGTGTACATGTTCTTTCGTGCCGAACTGGTCGACCTGGACTTCTGCGCCGGCGACGAGAGCCTGGAAGTGAGGCTCTTCCAGCAGCAGGACATCCCTTGGTCCGAGCTGGCTTTTCCGACCATCGGCCGTACCCTAGAATGCTTCTTTGCCGACCGGGTGCAGCAGACCTTCCCGGTACGCAACGAGGCCATGCCTCCCATGCGCAAAACACAGGTCTGATGCAGTCCACTTCAGGAAAAGCCTCGATGCGTTGGCTGTTCGCCCTTTTCTGCCTCACCTTCACCGCGCTCTCCCACGCCAACGCGACGCCCAGCCTAGAAGAAACATCCATCGACAAGATCCTGGTGATCAAGTCGGAGCGGCAGTTACACCTGATCAGCCGCGGCCAGGCCCTGAAAAGCTACCGTGTCTCGCTGGGCAAGCAGCCCCGGGGGGCGAAGCTGCGCGAAGGCGATCAGCGCACGCCGGAGGGCTTCTACTGGGTGGACTGGCGCAAGACCAGCGACAAGTACAACCTGGCCATGCACATCTCCTATCCCAATGCCCGCGACCTCGCCCGCGCCCAGGAACAAGGCGTAACCCCCGGCAGCATGATCATGCTCCACGGCACCCCGCGGGACGAGGAATATCCGGAGTGGTTCTTCCACACCCTGGACTGGACCGAGGGCTGCATCGCGCTGACGAACGACGACATGCGCGAAATCTGGACACTGGTCAAGGACGGCACCCTGATCGAGATTCGCCCGTAGCCCGAAGCAGCGGGCCACTGGTTGCTTTTGCCGAAAAAAGCCGAGGCGCTGGTAGCCGCCGCCCACGAAGCCTGCCCCTACTCAGGTGAAGCTGAACGTCGCCGCCTGAAGCGCAAGAAAAAAACCGATCGGTCCGCTCCGATCGGGTTTCTGCAT
Source organism: Pseudomonas sp. BAY1663 (assembly GCF_000582595.1). NCBI lineage: Bacteria > Pseudomonadati > Pseudomonadota > Gammaproteobacteria > Pseudomonadales > Pseudomonadaceae > Pseudomonas > Pseudomonas sp. BAY1663. The sequence goes on along the minus strand of NZ_AZSV01000013.1, from coordinate 8,026 downwards.
GTTGCGACGCCGTCGCTCAGAATTGCATGTCCGACAGCCGCCATACATCGAAGGCTGGCGTTTCGTAGGGATGCGCCTTTTTCATCGCCTTGACGCTGTCGTGGATCAGTTCGTCGGCGACGACCATTTCCACCTTCCATTCGGCCACGTGCTGCACCTGCCCCAACTGGCCCAGAAACGGCTGGCTGCCTTCCAGCGGGCGGTACTGCCCCTGCCCGAGCACTTGCCAGCAGCAGCTGTCATAGGCACCGATGCGGCCAGCCCCAGCGGCGAAGACTGCTTTCTTGACTGCTTCCAGATGGCTTTCCGGAACATAGAAACACAGCTTGTACATCGACCTCTCCGTGCGGAAGAAACCCGGCGCCAGCGCATCGGGCAAAAATAAGGTGGCATTTTGCCATTTATGCTTGCAGCAAAAAGTGTTGCAAATCAAAACTGAGACATCGCCAACCGGGGCCGGTTCACGAGGCAACGCATGGCCGAATTGAAAGGCTCTGCCTGAGTTGGCTGTTGCGGACAGACGTCCCCCTGCAGGAGCGGGCCATGCCCGCGAATATTCCAGCACGCAAGGCTTCGCGAGCACGGCCCGCTCCTACGGACGCTCAGAACACCTCGACACTTCGAGCAACACGCAAGTGGCAGAGCAATTGAAAAGGCCCGCTGATACGTCGCATCAGCGGGCCTGCGGGGAACGAGCCGGGTTTCAGCCGATCAGCCCACCCACACTCGCGCATTGCGGAACATGCGCATCCAGCCGCCATCTTCCTGCCAGTCGTCCGGACGCCAGGAGTTGGTCACGGCGCGGAACACCCGCTCCGGGTGCGGCATCATGATGGTCACGCGGCCGTCGCGACTGGTGAGGCCGGTGATGCCGCGCGGCGAGCCGTTCGGGTTGGCCGGGTAGCGCTCGGTGACCTTGCCGTGGTTGTCGACATAGCGCAGCGCCACGCTGCCGGACAGATCGGCCTGCAGCAGGGCTTCCTCGCTTTCGAATTCGGCATGCCCCTCGCCATGGGCGATGGCGATCGGCAGGCGCGAACCGGCCATGCCCTGGAGGAAGATCGACGGCGAATCCTGCACCTGGACCATCGCCACGCGCGCCTCGAACTGCTCCGAGCGGTTGCGCACGAAGTGCGGCCAGGACTCGCTGCCCGGGATCAGCTCATGCAGGTTGCTCATCATCTGGCAGCCGTTGCACACGCCGAGGGCGAAGCTGTCGTTGCGCTCGAAGAAGGCCTGGAAGCCGTCGCGGGCACGGGCGTTGAACAGGATCGACTTGGCCCAGCCCTCGCCGGCGCCGAGCACGTCGCCGTAGGAGAAGCCGCCACAGGCGACGAGGCCCTTGAACGCATCCAGGCTGACACGGCCGGAAAGGATGTCGCTCATGTGCACGTCGATCGCGCTAAAGCCGGCGCGATCGAAGGCCGCCGCCATCTCCACCTGGCCATTGACGCCCTGCTCGCGCAGCACCGCCACCTGCGGGCGGGCACCGCGCTTGATATAGGGCGCGGCGATGTCCTGGTTGACGTCGAAGCTGAGCTTGGCGCTCAGGCCCGGATTGTCCTCTTCCAGCAGCGCGTCGAATTCCTGGTCGGCGCACTCGGCGTTGTCGCGCAGGCGCTGGATCTGGTAGCTGGTCTCGGCCCACTGGCGCTGCAGCAGGCGGCGATCGCCACTGAAGACGTCATTCCCGTCGAGCCGCACCGACACATAGCCATTGTTGGCCGGCTGGCCGATCACCGCGACGCAATCGCCGAGGCCGGCCGCGCTGAACTGCGCGAGGACGATTTCGGTGTCGTCCTGGCGCACCTGGATGACCGCGCCCAGCTCCTCGTTGAAGAGCACGGCCGGAATGTCGTCGGCATCGTCCAGCAGGCCGTCCAGGCTCAGGTTCAGGCCGCAATGGCCGGCGAAGGCCATTTCCAGCACGGTGGTCAGCAGACCGCCGTCGGAACGGTCGTGGTAGGCCAGCAGCAGGCCGTCGGCATTCAGGCCCTGGATCACGGCGAAGAACGCCTGCAGGTCCTCGGCATCATCGACGTCCGGTGCCTGGCGGCCGAGCTTGCCGTAGACCTGGGCGAGGATCGAGGCGCCCATGCGGTTCTGGCCGCGGCCGAGGTCGATCAGGATCAGGTCGGTGGCGCCCTTGTCCAGGCGCAGCTGCGGGGTCAGCGTCTGGCGGATGTCGACGACCGGGGCGAAGCCGGACACGATCAGCGACAGCGGCGAGGTCACGCTCTTCTCCGCATCGCCATCCTGCCAGCGGGTCTTCATCGACATCGAGTCCTTGCCCACCGGATGGTGATGCCCAGCTGCGGGCAGAGCTCCATGCCGACGGCGCGCACGGTGTCGTACAGCCGCGCGTCCTCGCCGGGGTGGCCGGCGGCGGCCATCCAGTTGGCCGACAGCTTGATGTCGGAAATCTTCTCGATGCGCGCGGCGGCGAGGTTGGTCAGCGTCTCGCCGATGGCCATGCGCCCGGACGCCGGGGCATCGAGCAACGCCAGCGGGGTGCGCTCGCCCATCGCCATGGCTTCGCCGGTATGCACGTCGTAGCTGGTGGCGGTGACGGCGCAGTCGGCCACCGGCACCTGCCAGGGACCGACCATCTGGTCGCGCGCCACCTGGCCGGTGATGCTGCGGTCACCGATGGTGATCAGGAAGCTCTTGCTGGCCACGGCCGGGTGGCGCAGCACGCGCGACACGGCATCGTCGAGGTAGACCGAGGCGGCCTTGAAGTCATCGCCCAGCTCGGCTTCGCGGCTGGCGCTGCGGTGCATGCGCGGCGCCTTGCCGAGCAGCACGTTGAGCGGCATATCCACCGGCTTGTTGCCGAAGTGGCTGTCGGCGACGGTCAGGTGCGGTTCTTCGGTGGCCTCGCCGACCACCGCGAACGGGCAGCGCTCGCGCTCGCAGATGGCCTTGAAGCGCTCGAAATCGGCAGCGTCGACCGAGAGCACGTAGCGCTCCTGGGACTCGTTGCACCAGATTTCCAGCGGCGCCATGCCCGGTTCGTCGTTGGGGACGCTGCGCAGTTCGAAGCGCCCGCCGCGGCCGCCATCGTTGACCAGTTCCGGGAAGGCATTGGACAGGCCACCGGCGCCGACGTCATGGATGAACTTGATCGGGTTGCGCTCGCCCAGCTGCCAGCAGCGGTCGATGACTTCCTGGCAACGGCGCTCCATTTCCGGGTTGTCGCGCTGCACCGAGGCGAAATCCAGGTCCGCCGAACTGGTACCGGTGGCCATCGACGAAGCCGCGCCGCCGCCCAGGCCGATCAGCATGGCCGGGCCGCCGAGCACGATCAGCTTGCCGCCGACACTGATTTCACCTTTCTGCACATGGTCTTCGCGGATGTTGCCCATGCCGCCGGCGAGCATGATCGGCTTGTGGTAACCACGCACCTCGTCGCCGCGCGGGGTCTCGATCGCCTGCTCGAAGGTGCGGAAATAGCCGGTCAGCGCCGGACGGCCGAACTCGTTGTTGAACGCGGCGCCGCCCAGCGGGCCTTCGATCATGATGTCCAGCGGCGTGACGATGCGCTCGGGCTTGCCGTAGGGCTTTTCCCAGGGCTGCTCGAAACCGGGAATGTTCAGGTTGGAGACGGTGAAGCCGGTCAGGCCGGCCTTGGGCTTGGCGCCGCGGCCGGTGGCGCCCTCGTCGCGGATCTCGCCGCCGGAGCCGGTGGAGGCACCGGGGAACGGGGCGATGGCGGTCGGGTGGTTGTGGGTTTCCACCTTCATCAGGATGTGCACCGGCTCCTGGCTCGCCGCGTACTCGCCGGTTGCGGGGTTCGGGTAGAAGCGCCCGGCCGGGTGGCCGACGATCACCGCGGCGTTGTCCTTGTAGGCCGACAGCACGCCTTCGCTGTGCAACTGGTAGGTGTTCTTGATCATGCCGAACAGGGACTTGTCCTGGCTCTCGCCGTCGATGTCCCAGCTGGCGTTGAAGATCTTGTGCCGGCAATGCTCGGAGTTGGCCTGGGCGAACATCATCAGCTCGATGTCGTGCGGGTTGCGCCCCAGGCCGGTGAAGGCCTGCACCAGGTAGTCGATCTCGTCCTCGGCCAGGGCCAGGCCCAGCTCGACGTTGGCCCGCTCCAGCGCGGCGCGGCCGCCGCCGAGCACGTCCACGGCAGTGAGCGGCCGGGGCTCGGCATGGCTGAACAGGTTGGCAGCTTCCTCGAAGCGACCCAGTACCAGCTGGGTCATGCGGTCATGTAGCGCGGCGGCGACCAGCGGCACGTCGGCGTCGGCGATATCGCCCTGCACGTAGTAGGCGATGCCGCGCTCCAGACGCTGGATCTTGTCCAGGCCGCAGTTGCGGGCGATGTCGCTGGCCTTGCTCGACCAGGGCGAGATGGTGCCGAAGCGCGGTACCACCAGGAACAGCCGGCCAGCGGGTTCCTGCACCGGTACGCTGGGGCCGTACTTCAGCAGACGGGCCAGCACGTGCTGCTCATCGGCGCCAAGCGCGCCGGATACCTCGGCGAAATGAGCGAACTCGGCATACAACCCGCTCACCGCGGGGACCTTCTCGGTCAGTTGTGCCAGGAGCTTGCCGTGACGGAAGGCGGAAAGAGCGGGAGCGCCGCGCAGGATCAACATCGTCGGAACAGCCTCGGAGGGGAGCAGTCGGGCCGCGTATTCTAGCTCATGACGGCAGCCGAAGGGCACTGCAAGCTGGCGTAGGGTGGATGTCGCTTTTTACATCCACCGTGGCTCTGCTCGCCTGGAAGCTGGAAAACAGTGTGCGGGCCGACACCAAAGTCTCGCCAAGCACTTTCCCGCTTTTTTCTTCCAGCTTCAGGCTTCCGGCTTCAAGCTGCCCTCAATGCAATATCTGGCTGAGGAACAGCTTGGTCCTGTCGTTGACCGGGTTATTGAAGAACGTCTCCGGCTCGGCCTGCTCGACGATCTCGCCCTTGTCCATGAAGATCACCCGGTCGGCCACCGTGCGGGCGAAGCCCATCTCGTGGGTCACGCAGAGCATGGTCATGCCGCTCTCGGCGAGACCGATCATGGTGTCGAGCACTTCCTTGACCATTTCCGGGTCGAGCGCCGAGGTGGGCTCGTCGAACAGCATGATCTTCGGTTTCATGCACAGCGCGCGGGCGATCGCCACCCGCTGCTGCTGGCCACCGGAGAGCTGGCCGGGGAACTTGCCGGCCTGCTCCGGAATGCGCACGCGTTCCAGGTAATGCATGGCGATCTCCTCGGCCTGGCGCCGTGGCAACTTGCGCACCCACATCGGCGCCAGCGTGCAGTTCTGCAGCACGGTCAGGTGCGGGAACAGGTTGAAATGCTGGAAGACCATGCCGACTTCACTGCGGATCGCCTCGATCTGCTTGAGATTGTTGGTCAGCTCCACGCCATTGATGACGATACGCCCCTGCTGGTGCTCCTCCAGCCGGTTGAGGCAGCGGATGGTGGTGGATTTGCCGGAGCCGGAGGGGCCGCAGAGCACGATGCGCTCGCCCTGGCGCACGCTCAGGTTGATGTCCTTGAGCACGTGGAACTGGCCGAACCACTTGTGCACGCCCTGCATCTGGATGATCGGCCCGCTCGCTTGCTCGGGTTGTCTGCTGGTCTCGTTCATATGAAGCTCCTAACGCTTGTGGCCGGTGTCCAGCTTGCGCTCCAGGCGCATCGAGTAGCGGGACATGCCGAAACAGAACATCCAGTACACCAGCGCGGCGAACACGTAGCCCTCGGTGGACATGCCCAGCCAGGCCGGGTCCGCAGTGGCGCGCTTGATGCTGTTGAGGAAGTCGAACAGGCCGATGATGATCACCAGGCTGGTGTCCTTGAACAGGGCGATGAAGGTGTTGACGATGCCCGGGATCACCAGCTTCAGCGCCTGCGGCAGGATCACCAGCAGCGTGCTGCGCCAGTAGCCCAGCCCCATCGCCGCCGCGGCCTCGTACTGGCCCTTGGGGATCGCCTGCAGGCCGCCGCGCACCACCTCGGCGATATAAGCGGCCTCGAAGAACACCACCATCAACATCGCCCGCAGCAGCTTGTCGAGGTTCATGCCCTCGGGCAGGAACAACGGCAGCATCACCGACGACATGAACAGCACGGTGATCAGCGGTACGCCGCGCCAGAACTCGATGAAGGTCACGCAGAGCACGCGGATCGCCGGCATGTCCGAGCGCCGCCCCAGCGCCAGCAGGATGCCCAGTGGCAGCGCTCCGGCAATGCCCACCGCGGCGATCACCACGGTCAGCATCAGGCCGCCCCACTGGCTGGTGGACACCGTCTGCAGGCCAAAGAAGCCGCCGTGCAGCAGCCAGTAGGCCAGCAACGGATAAGCCAGCAGGTAGCCCAGGCCGTAGCGCAGCTTGTGCGGCATCTGCCGCAGGAACAGCGGCGCGGCGCCGATGATCGCCAGCCAGGCCGCGGCATCCACGCGCCAACGCAGTTCGGTCGGGTAGAAGCCGTACATGAACTGGCCGAAGCGGACCTGCACGAATACCCAGCAGGCGCCCTCACGGCTGCAGTCGGCGCGGGTTTCCCCGCTCCAGTCCGCCTTGAAGATCGCCCACTCCAGCACCGGCGGCAGGATCAGCCAGACCAGGTACAGCCCCAACAGCGTCAGCAGGGTATTGAACCAGCTGGAAAACAGGTTGGCCCGCAGCCAGCCGAGGGCACCGATGCTGATCGTCGGTGGTGGCAGGTCGGGCTTGAAGGTATGCAGAGTCATGCGCTCACCGTTCGATCAGCGCAATGCGCTTGTTGTACCAGTTCATCAGCAGCGAAATGCTGATGCTGATGGCCAGGTAGACGCTCATGGTGATGGCCATGGTCTCGATGGCCTGGCCGGTCTGGTTGAGTACCGTGCCGGCGAACAGCGAGACCATGTCCGGGTAACCGATGGCCGCGGCCAGCGAGGAGTTCTTCGCCAGGTTCAGGTACTGGCTGGTCAGCGGCGGCACGATCACCCGCAGCGCCTGCGGCACGATCACCAGCCGCAGCACCTGGCCGGGGCGCAAGCCGAGGGACGCCGCGGCCTCCGTCTGGCCATGGCTGACCGACTGGATACCCGCGCGCACGGTTTCGCCAATGAATGCCGCGGTATAGACCGACAGCGCCACCACGATCGACACCAGTTCGGGAATCACCACCCAGCCGCCGCGGATATTGAAACGTTGCAACTGCGGGACTTCCCAGAGGAACGGCGCGCCGGTGACCAGCGTGACCAGCCAGGGAATCGCGACGAACAGGCCGAGGCTGCTCCAGAACACCGGAAACGTCCGGCCGGTGGCATGGCGCCGTGCACGCGCCCAGCGATTGAGCGCGACCACGGCGAGCAGCGCGGCGAACAGCGACAGCCAGAATGCCCAGAAACCGTCGGCGGCGCTCGGCGCCGGCATCTGCACCCCGCGATTGTTGATGAAGATGATATCCAGCAGATTCAGGCTGTTGCGTGGCCCCGGCAGCGGGCCGATTACCGCGAAATAGACGAAGAATATCTGCAGCAGTGGCGGAATATTGCGAAAGATCTCGATGTAGAGCGTCGCCAGCTGGCGAATCAGCCAGTTGCTCGACAGCCGCCCGACACCGAGGATGAAGCCCATGATGGTGGCGAAGAAAATGCCGACCACACTGACCAGCAAGGTATTGAGCAGCCCGATCCAGAATACCCGTCCGTACGAGTCGCTCTCGCTATAGTCGATCAGGTGCTGGGAAATACCGAAACCGGCGGCGTTGTTCAGGAAACCGAAGCCGGAGGTGATGCCACGATGGGCAAGATTGGTCTGGGTGTTGTGGAACAGGTACCAGCCGAACGCCACGACGGCGATGACGGCAATAATCTGAAACAGCCATGCCCGAACCTTGGGATCGTTCACTAACGATCCGCCGGCCGGCCTGAGATTGTCGATGGTTCGCATCGAAACTCCTCATACCGCACCGCCGGCGCGTTGTGCGCACCGGCGGCACTTCTCCCTGTGGAAACGGGGCCGGGTAGCCGTCGCGGCCGTTCGAATGAGCGTCGGTCCTTGTATCACCCTCTCCCGCAAGGA
>NZ_AZSV01000012.1:0-74337 GCF_000582595.1 Pseudomonas sp. BAY1663 | reverse complement strand
GCATTCAAGCAACTCGCTAAACGCCTCATGAAAGCAAAACTTTCATTCAACACACACTAACTTGCCAGTCCGGTATCAGCACCTAACATCCATAAAAAAGCCCCGCACCATTCAATGCAGGCTTTTCCATTCAACCGGAACGATCAGGCTCAGTCGACCAGGCCCAGGCGCTTATCCGCCATTGCACTGATCTCACGGTACGCCACCGCATCATTCTGCAGCGTGGTCTCGCGAGCCGGGAAAATCTCGCCCAGCTTGCTCGCCCAGGCCTGCGAGCGATACTGCTCGGGGAAGCAGCGCTCGATCAGATCCAGCATGATCGACACGGTGACCGAAGCGCCCGGCGAAGCGCCGAGCAGCGCGGCGATGGTGCCGTCCTTCGCCGCCACCAGTTCGGTGCCGAACTGCAGGATGCCGCCCTTCTTCGGATCCTTCTTGATGATCTGTACCCGCTGGCCGGCCACTTCCAGGCGCCAGTCCTCGGCCTTGGCCTCGGGGTAGAAACCGCGCAGGGTTTCCAGGCGATCGTCCATGGACTGCATCACTTCCTTGATCAGGTAGCGGGTCAGGTCCATGTTGTCGCGAGCCACCGCCATCATCGGGCCGATGTTGCTCGGGCGGATCGACAGCGGCAGGTCCATGAACGACCCGCGCTTGAGGAACTTGGTGGTGAAACCGGCGTAGGGCCCGAACAGCAGGGACTTCTGGCCATCGACCACACGGGTGTCCAGGTGCGGCACCGACATCGGCGGCGCGCCGACCGCGGCCAGGCTGTAGACCTTGGCCTGGTGCTGCTTGACGATCTCCGGATTGTCGCAGCGCAGCCACTGGCCGCTGACCGGGAAACCACCGAAGCCCTTGCCTTCCTCGATGCCGGACATCTGCAGCAGCGGCAGTGCCGCGCCGCCGGCGCCGAGGAAGACGAAACCGGCCTGCACTTCGCGCGAATCGCCGGTGCGGGTGTTCTTGATGTCGACCTTCCAGCCACTAGCGGTGCGCTCGAGGCCGGTGACCTTCTGGTTGTAGGACACCTTGACGCCGGTGTCGCGCGACAGGTAGCTGAGCAGCTGGCTGGTCACCGCGCCGAAGTTGACGTCGGTGCCGTTCATGGCGCGGGTCGCGGCGATCGGCTCGTCGGCGGCACGGCCCGGCATCATCAGCGGCATCCACTCGGCCAGGGTCGCGCGGTCCTCGCTGTATTCCATGTCGGCGAAGGCATGGTGGGTCTTCAGCGCGTCGAAGCGGCGCTTGAGGTAATCGATGTTCTTGCTGCCGCGCACGAAGCTCAGGTGCGGCACCGCATTGATGAAATCGCGGGGAGAGCCGAAACCTTCGCGGTCGGCCAGGTAAGCCCAGAACTGCTTCGAGACTTCGAACTGGGTATTGATGAGCACGGCCTTCTTGATGTCGATCGTGCCGTCTTTGCTGTCCGGGGTGTAGTTCAGCTCGCAAAGGCCCGCGTGGCCGGTACCGGCGTTGTTCCACGGGTTGGAGCTTTCGATGGCTCCGGATTCCTGCAGCTCGACGATTTCCAGCTTGATATTGGGATCGAGTTCCTTGAGCAGTACCGCCAGGGTCGCACTCATGATGCCGGCTCCCACCAGCACCATATCCACTGCTTCGCTATCGTGTTGCGTCATCAACGCGTTCTCCAGAATCACAGCATTAAACTGTCGTGACCGCAGTACGCGGCCGCGTAAAACCCACCAGCCAGACGGTCGGGAACGGAGCATGGTTCCCATACCGCTGCTCGGGAGCATGTGCCCGAGAACAGGCGTCGAAACACCACCTGCCAGCTGTCGGAAGGGCGGCTTTTGGCCTCCTTCCCCTCGCTGCGATCCATCCGGAGCGGGCCTTGCCCAGTGCTCTACGGCGACGCGGCGAGAAAAACGATTGTGAATCCTGCTCGCGAGCCCGGCCGCTGCGCGCGGCTCGCAGTCCGCGCGCTGGCGACTATGCTCGATACTTCGATACGAAGCGGCGCCCCTTCGGATCAGCCGCGCATGGCCTCGACCAATTCGATGTAGGGCCTGGCGTGACGCTGGTCGGCGACCAGGTCGATGAAGTCCTGCCCCTTGGCATTCCGGGCGCCGAGGTCGTAGCCGGCCGCCACGAAGAAACCGAGAAAGCGCTCGAAGTCATCGAGGCGCAGGCCACGATAGGCCTTGACCAGCTTGTGCAGCGAAGGGGGCGTGTCGTCAGCCGGCTCAGGCTGCAGAAACAGCTTGATCGACTCGTCCGCGATCTCGTCGCCAATCACCTGTTTCTTGTCTTTACGCATGTCGCCTCCGCTCCACGGGGTATCACGGGGGCGGCAGTTTACTCCTCGAAGGCGGCTCACTCAACGCGCCAGGGCCGCTTGCGACCAAGGTCGTACATCGCCGCCCTCGCCGCCGAGCGATCTTTCAGGGGACACAAAAAGCAGCTTGCTTCCGCGCCTATAATGGCGCTTTGCGCACAAGGAGCGTCCCCGGCATGAAGTTCCCCCCCTCTTCGCCGCTTGGCGCCAGGCGCTACGCCTGGGATACGGAGCCCGCGCCCTGCGCGGCGATATCAGCGCGGGCCTGACCGTTGGCATCATCGCCATCCCGCTGGCCATGGCGCTGGCGATCGCCGTCGGCGTGGCGCCGCAGCATGGTCTGTATACCGTGCTGATCGCCGCTCCGCTGATCGCCCTGACCGGGGGGTCGCGCTTCAACGTCTCGGGGCCGACCGCCGCCTTCGTGGTGATCCTGCTGCCGATCACCCAGCAGTTCGGGCTTGGCGGGCTGCTGCTGTGCACCATGCTGGCCGGCCTCATCCTGATCACCCTCGGCCTGCTGCGCGCGGGGCGCCTGATCGCCTTCATTCCCTATCCCGTCACCCTCGGTTTCACCGCGGGCATCGGCATCGTCATCGCCACGCTGCAGATCAAGGACCTGTTCGGCTGATGCTGCTGGAACAGCCGCAACACTATGTCGAGCAGGTCGCCCTGCTGGTGCGCTCGCTGCCCGGGGCCCGGCTTGGCGACACCCTGGTGGCGGCGATCTGCCTGGCGATCCTGATCATCTGGCCGCGCTGGGTACCCAAGGTTCCCGGACACCTGGTAGCGCTGACCGTCGGCGCGCTGGTGGGGCTGGCCCTGGAGTCCTCCGGGCTGCCGGTCGCCACGCTGGGAGAACGCTTCAGCTATACCCTCGACGGCGTTAGCCACCCGGGTATCCCGCCGTTCCTGCCGGACTTCGCCTGGCCATGGCTGCTGCCCGGGCCGGATGGCCAGCCGCTGCAGCTGAACTACGATCTGTTCCATCAGCTGCTGGCGCCGGCCTTTGCCATCGCCATGCTCGGCGCCATCGAGTCGCTGCTCTGCGCGGTGGTGGCCGATGGCATGACCGGCAGCAACCACGAGCCGAATGGCGAACTGATCGGCCAGGGCCTGGGCAACCTGATCGCCCCGTTGTTCGGCGGCATCACCGCTACCGCCGCGATAGCCCGCAGCGCCACCAACGTGCGGGCCGGGGCGTTTTCACCGCTGGCGGCGATCATCCACGCCGGCGTGGTGCTGGTGGCGATCCTCTGGCTGGCGCCGCTGTTCAGCTACTTGCCGATGGCCGCGCTGGCGGCGTTGCTGGTGATCGTGGCCTGGAACATGAGCGAAGCGCCGCATGTGCTGCACGTGCTGCGCATCGCGCCGCGCAGCGACGTGCTGGTGCTGCTGACCTGCCTGGTGCTGACCGTGCTGTTCGACATGGTGCTGGCGGTGGGCGTCGGCCTGCTGCTGGCCGCCGGCCTGTTCATCAAGCGCATGAGCGAGCTGACCGACACCACGGTGCTTTCGCGCGATCAACGCAAGCTTCTCCAGGATATGCCCGAGCACGTCGCCACCTATGCCATCCGTGGCCCGCTGTTCTTCGGCGCGGCGGAAAAGGCGCTCGGCGCGTTGCGCCGCTTCAACCCCGAGGTCAAGGTCGTCATCGTCGACGTCAGCGCGGTACCGATGCTGGACATGACTGCCCTGGCGGCGCTGGAAAACGTGCTGGTGGATTACCGCAAGCTGGGCGTCACCCTCATTCTCAGCGGCAGCAACGCGCGGGTGCGCCTGAAATTGCGCCGCGCCGGCATCCACCGGCTGGAGGGGCGGCTGCTGTACGTGCGCGACCTGAGCCAGGCCCGCGAAAAGGCGATGCGCCTGCTGCAGCCGGACGCGCTGACGGCGCCGGCCTGACCCTGCGCCGGTGCCTCCCCGCCCAACGGAAGGCGCCGGCCGCCACCATGCCTCAGCCGGCGTGCTGCTGCAGGTTGGCCATCATTTCCCGGAGCGCCTCGATGTTGTCCGCCGGGTGTGCGGCATTCTCGAAGTCGCAAATCCGTTGCCAGTGTGCGGCGACATCTTCGGCATCGAAGCCGGCCCGCGGATCGAAGCCCATGCCCAGGCTGCGCTCCCAGCGCACCTTGCCCATCCAGCCGCCACCGACCTCGAACAGCCCGGCGGTGTCCTGGCAGCGCTCGCTGGCCAGGTACACCACCAGCGGGCTGACCAGCTCCGGCTTGAGCTGCTCGAATACCTGCGGCGGGATCAGCCCTTCGGTCATGCGCGTCGCGCCGGTGGGCGCGATGGCATTGACCAGGATATTGCTCTTGCGCCTTCCAGCGCCAGGGTGCGGGTCAGCCCGTAGAGGCCGAGCTTGGCCATGCCGTAGTTGGACTGGCCGAAGTTGCCGTAGATGCCGGACGTCGAGGCGGTGAAGATCACCCGGCCATAGCCTTGCTCGCGCATGTGCGGCCATGCGGCCCGGGTGACCTTGTAGGCGCCTTCGACATGTACGCGATAGACCAGGTCCCAATCGGCATCCTCCATCTTGTGGAAGGTCTTGTCGCGCAGGATGCCGGCATTGTTGACCACCACATCGACACGGCCGAAGGTATCCAGCGCCTGCTGCACGATCCTGCCGCCATCGGTCACCGAGTCGTGGTTGGCCACTGCGCTGCCGCCAGCCTGGCGAATCTCCTCTACCACGCGATCGGCGGCGGAACTGCTGGCCCCCTCGCCCTGGGCGCTGCCGCCCAGATCGTTGACCACGACCCTGGCGCCATGACGGGCGAACAGCAGCGCATGTGCGCGGCCAAGCCCGCCACCGGCACCGGTGACGATCACAACCTTGTCTTCGAAGCGGATGGCTTCAGTCATTCGGGGCTCCTTCAGCGGATTTTTCATGGGACGGTTTCGTCGACCGGGCGAGTGTCGGCGAGGGCCCAGGCACCCACAACCAACCGGCCGCGAATGAATGCCGGAGCATAAGACAGCGGGATGATGCGATGGACGATAGCAGCCACGTCCACCGTCATGAGCATTTTTCATTCAATCCGGCTCAACCCCCGTCAAAACGGCTCCACAGGCATCTTTACCCAAACAAACCACAGAGTTTTCCACAGCTTCCGGGGATAACCTCGGCCATTGCATGTCGCCCTTTTGATAGCTTCCCACTGTTCGTCAACATGACGACAACCCCCCTGTAGCGCGGCATCCAGCCGCATCCCCAGTTATCTGGCAAAAAATGTACGCACCACGCCAGCCCCGATGAGCACTCGCTCGCAGCGGCTCTTCCCAAGCTTATCCACAGATTGCTGCACAGAGTTCGGGGATAAACCCAAGCAGTCACGATAGCCATCGTCCTATCGCGACGATGTTCAGAATCAACGGGCCGGCTAGCCGGAGCGCCCATACCATGGGCTCATCAACCGCGGAGGAGCCTGACCATGTTCAGCCACAACCTGTTCGAATGCCTGTTCGCCGATTACGCCTCGGCGGTCAGCGGTGCCTGGGTCGATCGATGATCTCGCCGGGGGCACCGCTTGGCCCCGGTCGCCGCGCGGCGTAACCTGCGGGCAGTCCCTGCAACGGAGTCAACGATGTCCCTGCGTTCCATTTGCGTTTTTTGCGGCGCCAGCACGGGCGCCAACCCGATCTATGAACAGGCCGCCCGCGAACTCGGCCGCACCCTGGCGGCCAACGGCATCACGCTGATCTATGGCGGCGGCGCCGTGGGTCTGATGGGGGTGGTGGCCAACGCCACCATGGAGGCCGGCGGCGAAGTCGTCGGCATCATCCCCCAGAGCCTGAAGGATGCCGAAGTCGGCCATACCGGCCTCACGCGCCTGGAAGTGGTCGACGGCATGCATGCACGCAAGGCCCGGATGGCCGAGCTGTCGGATGCCTTCATCGCCCTGCCCGGCGGCCTGGGGACGCTGGAAGAGCTATTCGAAGTCTGGACCTGGGGCCAACTCGGCTATCACAACAAGCCGCTCGGCCTGCTCGACGTCAACCACTTCTACAGCAAGCTCAGCCACTTCCTCGACCATCTCGTCGAGGAACGTTTCGTGCGCGGCGCCCATCGCGACATGCTGCAGCGCAGCGATTCGGCGCAAACGCTGCTGCGCCTGCTCGAGGATTGGCAGCCGACCGTGCACGCCAGGTGGGAAAAAACCGCGCCGGCATGACCGGCCGCCGCAATGCAGGAATGCCCGTGCAACGCGGGCATTCCGTCGAGCTGAGCAAAATTCAGCCAGTGACGCCAAGGCGGCAGGATATGGGGCTTCGCGACGCCTTTGCCCACTTTATCCACAATGACGTCCACAACAACCGGGGATAACCCATCGCCAATGGCGATGGCGCCTGCGGTTCTTTCCCTTCTCATGCCGGCTGGAGCTTTTTCCTTCGACAAACAAGGCGTTGAGCGAAATTTGAGCAGATTCTTCAAGGCTTAGTGCTGCAAGGCCCAGCGCCTTCATTCCCATGCTTATCCACAGAAAGCTGCACAGCTGTAGTGGATAACGGAGGAAACCATTTCCGCGCTCTGCACTCCACCGTGGTAGTGGTTGCAGACAACCAGACAGGAGGCCGCATGAACGATCGCGCCATCGAGTCCGCACGCAGGCTGGTGCCGCCGGCAGGACGAGGCCGCCTCGTATGAGCTGGCTCGCCCTGACGCTGGTAGCCTTCGTCTGCTTCGTGCTGGTGTTCTTCATCAAGAACCGGCAGCTCAACCATCCGGCATTGCAGTTTCCCTATCGCCTCAAGGAGCCCCTGTTCGCCCCGGCCGAGCGCGAACTGCTGGCGATGCTGCAACGCAGCGCCGGCGACGACTACCTGATCCTCGCCAAGGTAGGCGTCGCCGATGTCGTCGAGGTCACCGCCCTCGCGCGCAGGGCGTACTGGTACCGGGCGACCAACCGGATCGCCGCGCAGCGCTTCGATTTCCTCCTGTGCCGCAAGAGCGACCTGACCGTCGTCTGCGCGCTCCAGCTGGACGAGCCACAGGCCGCGGACGATTTCCTCGACCAGCTGTGCCGGACCGTCGATCTGCCGCTGATTCGCCTCTCGCCCGAGGCCGCCGGCTCCTTCCGTGAGGTCCGCGAAGCGCTGGACCGGGCAATGCTTCACTAGGGATGGAATGTCGACAGGCATGGGCGGTCACAGTCATGCGCGAAGGCGCAGAACCGCAGCGGCCCCTGTTCCGCAATCGCCCCCTCCACCTCGAGTAATGCAATGAAATACGCACTACCCCTGCTCCTGCTTTCCCTGTCCCCCATCGCCGCACAGGCCGAAGATCGAGCCTGCCATACCATCGACGAGCAGCAGGTCGCCGCTCTCTTCGACCGCTGGAACGACGACGTGCAGTCGGGCGATCCGCAGCGCGTGGTCGACAACTATGCCCCCGGGTCGTTGCTGCTGCCGACGGTATCCAACACCCCGCGCCCGACTGCAGCAGGCAAGCTCGACTATTTCAGGCATTTCCTCGCCTTGCAGCCGACCGGCGAGGTCGTCTCGCGGATGATCCAGATCGACTGCAACAGCGCGCTGGACACCGGCCTCTACGATTTCCACCTCGGCGATGGCAGCACCGTCCGCGCACGCTACACCTTCACCTACAAATGGCACGACCCCGCCGGGCAGTGGCTGATCACCAGCCATCACTCCTCGGCGCTACCGCAGCCGGCGGAGCGGGTTCATGAGGACGGCGAAGCTTCGCCGAACTGATCCGCTTCTGTACCGGCACCACGCGCGGAAAATGACGAAAACCTCATCGCTCGGCACACGACTCGGTCGCGGCCGGGGCACAATGACAGGCGAGCGGCGCCCAGCACATTTGCACCGCCCCTGCCGTACCCGATACTGGTAACAAGCCCCTACCCGGAACGCCGCTTCATGCAGTTCAAGCCATTGCTGTCACGCCTGTTCGAACTGGCCAGCCGCCTGATCCGCCGCTATCCGGGGACCATCGCGCTGTTCGGTTTCTGTTCCGGCGTGGCCAGCTTCCTGCTGGTGGAACGGCATGCCGGCCTGGCCAAGGTGGTGGCGCTGGTCATGCTGGTCAGCTGGCTCTGGCTGGTGCTCGAATCCAGCCTGCGCCGCAGCCTGCAGCGCTGGTTCGGCTGGCAGGTGCCGCCGCCATTGCTGCGTTACGCGACGCAGATGGTGCACCAGGAAAGCCTGTTCTTCATCATTCCGTTCTTCGTCATCACCACCACCTGGAACAGCGGCCAGGCCCTGTTCACCGGGCTGCTCGGCGTGGCGGCGCTGATCTCGCTGATCGACCCGCTGTACTACAGGTGGCTGGCACCGAGGCGCTGGCTCTACCTCGGTTTCCACACCCTGACGCTGTTCGCGGTGCTGCTTACCGCCTTGCCGATCATCCTCCATCTCTCCACGCCGCAGAGCTACCAGCTGGCGCTCGCGGTCGCCGTGCTACTGGCACTGCCGAGCCTCAGCGGCCTGTTCCCGCGCTGGAGCTGGCGCAACGTGCCGGGCATCGTACTGCTGGCCGTGGCGCTCGGCGGCGCGGGCTGGCTGGGGCGCACCTGGGTGCCGCCGGCTACGCTCTGGCTCACCGATGTCGCGGTGACCATGAGCCTCGATGACCGCCAACGCAAACCGGGCCAGGGCCTGCGCCAGTTGAACAGCGCCGAGCTGAAGGCCAACGGGCTGTATGCCTATACCGCGATCAATGCGCCGCGTGGCCTCAAGGAGCGCATCTACCACGAATGGCTGCACAATGGCCGGCAAGTCGACCGTATCGCCCTGGACATCAGCGGCGGCCGCGAGGCGGGCTATCGGGCCTGGACTCATAAGCGCAATTTCCCTGCCGAGGCGGCTGGCCGCTGGCGGGTACGGGTGGTCACCGAGGCCGGGCAGATGATCGGCATGTTGCGTTTCCAGGTGACCGACCAGGGGCCTGCGCGGTCAGCGGGATCAACCCAGGTACGAATGGGACAAGCCCCCGGCGAGGCCCCATGACTGCCGCACTCGACTGAACGACCCCACCGAACCCACTGCGCATCCACGACTCAATACAGTCAGAACCCGGCGCACTGGAGACGAACATGGAGTGGTGGTCGATCATCAGCAGCACCATCGCTTCGGAGTTTTCCGACATTCCCGACCTGGAGCAGGCGACACGGATCGGCTGTCGCCTGCTGATCGCCTCGATCCTGGGCGGACTGCTCGGCTACGAACGCGAGCGTCGGCGCAAGGCGGCCGGGCTGCGTACCCACATGCTGGTGGCATTGGGCGCGGCCCTGTTCGTGCTGGTGCCGGTGCAAGCCGGCATGGGCGGCGACGACATCTCGCGGGTAATCCAGGGCATCGTCACCGGCATCGGCTTTCTCGGTGCCGGGACTATCCTCAAAGGTAGCTCGATCGAGGATGTCAAAGGGCTGACCACCGCTGCGGGCATCTGGCTCACCGCGGCCATCGGCATCGCCGTCGGCATGGGCCACGAGGCCACCGCCGTGCTCAGCACGCTGCTGGCGCTGGCGATCTTCGTGCTGATGCCGCGCCTGGAGCGGCACGCCGCGCTGCATGCCCGCAAGCGCCGGAAAGACAACGAAGGAAGCAGATCGCGCGGGCCGAGCGATGGCGGCCCGCCCCCACCACCAGCCTGAGGAATTCCCATGCACGATTCCCGCCTTGTCCTGCTGATCGGTGCCGCCCTGCTGGCCCTCGGCGGTTGCAGCGAAACGGCCACGCTGCCGGTCGAATCCGGCTATGGCCCCAACCCGCCCCTGCCGGAACCGCACAAGACCCTGCTGCCGACGGTGAACATCGCCCCCGCCACAGGCTGGCCGGACGGCGCCAAGCCCCAGGCTGCAGCGGGCCTGCGAGTCGAGGCATTCGCCCGCGACCTCGATCATCCACGCTGGCTTCATGTGCTGCCCAACGGCGACGTCCTGGTCGCCGAAAGCGATGCACCGCCCAAGGAGGGCAAGCAGGGCATTCGCGGCTGGATCATGAAGAAGATCATGGCCCGCGCCGGCTCCGGCAATCCCAGCGCCAACCGCATCACCTTGCTGCGCGACAGCGATGGCGACGGCGTGCCCGAGCGGCGCACGGTGTTCCTGGAAAACCTCCATTCGCCGTTCGGCATGGCGCTGGTGGGCAGCGATTTCTACGTCGCCAATACCGACGCGCTGCTGCGTTTCTCCTATGAGGAGGGCATGACCCGCATCGCTGCCGAAGGCGAGAAGGTGGTGGACCTGCCGGCCGGGCCGATCAACCATCACTGGACCAAGAACGTCATCGCCAGCCCGGACGGCAAGCACCTGTACGTCACCAGCGGATCGAACAGCAACGTGGCCGAGAACGGCATGGAAGCCGAGGAAAACCGTGCCGCGATCCTCGAGGTGGATCCCCGGACCAGGACCTTGCGGCTGTTCGCCTCGGGCCTGCGCAACCCCAACGGGCTGGCCTGGCAGCCCGACAGCGGCGCGCTCTGGACCGCCGTCAACGAACGCGACGAAATCGGCAGCGACCTGGTGCCGGACTACATGACCTCGGTGCAGGCCGGCGGCTTCTATGGCTGGCCCTACAGCTACTACGGCCAGCACGTCGACGTGCGGGTCAAGCCGCAGCGGCCGGAGCTGGTGGCGCGCGCCATCGTCCGGACTATGCCCTGGGCGCGCACACCGCCTCGCTCGGCCTGGCCTTCTACGAAGGGACACTGCTGCCGCAGCGCTATGCCAAGGGTGCCTTCGTCGGCCAGCACGGTTCCTGGAACCGCAAGCCGCGCAGCGGCTACAAGGTCGTGTTCATTCCCTTCCGCGAAGGCATGCCGGCCGGGGCGCCCGAGGACGTGCTCAGCGGTTTCGTCAACGACAAGGGCGAGGCCATGGGGCGTCCGGTCGGTGTCGCGGTAGACAAGAGCGGTGCCCTGCTGGTGGCCGATGACGTCGGCAACGTCATCTGGCGCGTCACGCCAGGCGGCGATTGAGAGGCCTCGCCACAGGCGTGAAACGGCGCTGCGCTGAAACTCCCGGAGCGCTCAGGGGCCAAAAGAGAACCCTACCCAGCGAGGACTTCCCATGTTCAAGCGCGCGCTCTACCCCCTTGCGGCCGTACTGCTGCTCGCCGGCTGCGCCAGCAACGTGCAGAACCCCGTCGACCGGATCACTTATCGCGATGAGCCCCTGGTCCGTGACGTCGAAGAGGGAATGACCCAGGAGCGGGTACTGGCAATCGGCGGCGAACCATCCAGCGCCGGCGCCCGTACCGCCGCTCCGGGCCTCTGCCACGACTACATCCTCAGCCGGGACGGTAAGCAGCAGCCCTACTACGTCAGCTTCGACGCCTCTGGACGCGTGGACGGCAAAGGCTTCCTGACTTGCCGGCAACTCGAGGAGAACCAGCGCAATCAGCGCCGTTGAGACGCATCGGCGGCGTAGCGGCACCCGCTGCGCCGCCTATTTCCACGACCAAGGAGGCCCGTCATGCCCCGTGGAGACAAATCCAAATACAGCGAAAAGCAGCAGCGCAAGGCCGAGCATATCGAGCAGAGCTACGAAGAACGTGGCGTTTCCGAGAAGGAGGCCGAGGCGCGAGCCTGGGCGACGGTCAACAAGCAATCCGGCGGCGGCGAACGCAAAGGCGGCTCGGGCAGGACGAAAAGCGAAACCGCCAAGCGCGCCGAACGCAAGGACTCCGCCCACCGGGCAGCGCAGACGCGCAAAGGCGATTCGCCGAACAAGGGCTCGGCCCGCCGCTCGAAATCCACTAGCACGGCGCTGGCCGACATGACCCGCGACCAACTGATGGACAAGGCACGCGAGCGCGATATCCGCGGCCGCTCGAAGATGCGCAAGGACGAGCTGCTGCGCGCCCTGAGCTGAGCGAGACGCCATGCAACGCCCAGAGCCGGACAGCGACCCGCCGATGCCGGAGCGCAATCCCAAGCGCGAGGAGCCAGGCGATCCGCTGCCGATCGACGAGCCAGGCCGGCCGCCACGCGAGCCGGAGCCGGATGGAAGCCAGCTCACAAAACTTTCCGTCCCGGCTCCGATCTCAATTGGCGAACCGTGAATTCGCCGCGACATCCTCGCGGCGAGACAAAGCCGACGAGGACACCGTGATGAGTTACGTACAACTGAGCGACAAGCAAAGCCTGCGTCAGCGGGCCCGCCAACATGTCGAGAACGGAGCCGTAACCGAAAGCTATTCCGCCGACCGCGAGGTGGTGGTCAACCTGCTCAACGAAGCCCTGGCCACGGAGCTGGTCTGCTATCTGCGCTACAAGCGCCACTACTACATGGCCACCGGGCTCAAATCCACCCTGGCTGCGGACGAATTCCTCGAGCACGCCAACGAGGAACAGCAGCATGCCAATCGCCTCGCCGAGCGTATCGTGCAGTTGGGCGGCGAACCGGACTTCAACCCCGACAGCCTGACCGAACGCGCCCACGCCCAGTACGTCGAGGGCAACGGGCTGCGCGACATGGTCTTCGAGAACCTGGTGGCCGAGCGTATCGCCATCGACAGTTATCGGGAGATCATCCAGTACATCGGCGACAAGGACCCCACCACCCGGCGCATCTTCGAAGACATCCTCGCCCAGGAAGAGGAACACGCCGACGACATGGCGGGGCTGCTGGACGGCATGAATTGAAGCGGCAAGCTCCGTAGGTTGGGTTGAGGCGCGTAGCGCCGAAGCCCAACACACAGACGAGCCCCGTGTCACCGCACCCGTTGGGCTTCGCTGCGCTCAACCCAACCTACGATCTGGTCCCAAATCATGGAACAGGATTCGAAGGCCTCGGTGCATACCGGGGATTTTCAGGAATGCGCCATGCCTGGCGTATAAAAAAAGCCACCCGAAGGTGGCTCAATCAGGAAGAGAGGTACTGCTTAACCGGCTGCCACCGGACGCATGTAGGAGATCGGTGCGGTCTGCGGGTCATCGAAGGTCACCAGTTCCCACGCATCCTTCTGGGCCATCAGGGTGCGCAGCAAGCGGTTGTTCAACGCGTGACCGGATTTATAGCCGCGGAATTCGCCGATCAGGCTGGTTCCCAGCAAGTAGAGATCACCGATGGCATCGAGAATCTTGTGCTTGACGAACTCGTCCTCGTAACGCAGGCCGTCTTCGTTGAGCACACGGTTTTCGTCCACCACGATGGCGTTTTCGACGCTGCCGCCCAGTGCCAGGTTGTGCGAGCGCAGGAATTCGATGTCGCGCATGAAACCGAAGGTTCGTGCACGGCTGACTTCCTTGACGAAGGAAGTGCTGGAGAAATCCACGCTGGCGGTCTGGGTACGGCCCTTGAAAACCGGGTGGTCGAAGTCGATCTCGAAGCTCACCTTGAAGCCATCGAACGGCAGGAAGGTGGCGCGCTTGTCACCCTCCTCGACAGTCACTTCACGGGTGATGCGGATGAACTTCTTGTGGGCGTCCTGCTCCTGCAGGCCGGCGGATTGAATCAGGAATACGAAAGGCCCGGCGCTGCCATCCATGATCGGCACTTCCGACGCGGAAAGTTCGACGTAGGCGTTGTCGATTCCCAGGCCGGCCATGGCCGAAAGCAGATGCTCCACGGTGTCGACCTTGACGTCCCCATTGACCAGCGTCGTGGACATGGTGGTTTCGCCCACGTTCTCGGCCCGCGCGGGAATCTCCACGGGCGGGTTGAGGTCGGTGCGACAGAACACGATTCCGGTGTCTACCGGTGCCGGTTTCAGGGTCAGGTAAACCTTCTCTCCCGAATGCAAGCCGACGCCGGTAGCGCGAATGATGTTCTTCAGGGTGCGTTGTCTGATCATGGCCTTTTGCTTCGCTATAGCACTAGTTGCGAATTGTTTTCAACAATTGCCGGCGATAATAGCAGATGCCAACTTTGCTGAATACCAATCACAACAATACTCCTGATAACTTCAATCAATCGGCCTGACGACGCAGAAACGCAGGAATATCCAGGTAATCCAGGTCCTCTTGCGGGTTCAGTTTGGCTGCGGTGGCGGCCGCATGCGCCTGGTTGCGCATCACGGTCGGACGCTCCAGGTCACGGTAGTTGACCGCCGCCTGTTCCTGACGCGGAGCCTGTGCCGGCGCTGCGGCAACGGTGGTCTGCACGGTGTTGTCGACGACCTTGACCGGCTTCTCGTTGCGCGCGCCCAGGCCGGTGGCCACGACGGTGACGTGCAGTTCGTCGGCCATCTCCGGATCGATCACGGCGCCGACCTTGACGGTGGCTTCGTCGGAGGCGAAGGCCTCGATGATCTCGCCCACCGCGGCGTACTCGCCGAGGGACAGGTCCAGGCCCGCGGTGATGTTCACCAGGATGCCACGCGCGCCCTGCAGGTTGACGTCTTCCAGCAGCGGGTTGCGGATGGCCGCCTCGGTCGCTTCACGCGCACGGTTCGGGCCGGTGGAGCTGCCGGTGCCCATCATCGCCATGCCCATCTCACCCATGACGGTCTTGACGTCGGCAAAGTCGACGTTCATCAGGCCCGGACGCTGCATGATGTCGGAAATGCCGCGCACCGCGCCGGTCAGCACGTCGTCGGCCTTGGCGAACGCGGCCAGCAGACTGGCGTCCTTGCCGAGGATGGTCAGCAGCTTCTCGTTGGGAATGGTGATCAGCGAGTCGACGCACTCGGACAGCGCACGGATGCCTTCGTCGGCGACCTGCATGCGGCGGCGGCCCTCGAAGGGGAACGGACGGGTGACCACGGCGACGGTGAGGATGCCCATTTCCTTGGCCACCGAAGCGATGATCGGCGCGGCGCCGGTACCGGTTCCGCCGCCCATGCCGGTGGTGATGAACACCATGTCGGCACCCTCGAGCACTTCGGCGATGCGCTCACGGTCTTCCATCGCCGCCTGGCGGCCGATGTCGGGATTGGTGCCGGCGCCCAGCCCCTTGGTGATGGCCGAACCGAGTTGCAGCACGGTACGCGCTTCGATCTTCTTCAGCGCTTGTGCATCGGTGTTGGCACAGATGAATTCGACGCCCTCGACGTTGTTGCGGACCATGTGATTGACGGCATTGCCGCCCCCACCGCCGACGCCGATGACCTTGATGACTGCACTTTGCGGGGTATGATCTACGAGTTCGAACATTTCCCTCTCTCCTTCCAGCTTTCTATTTTTGGTGTTACACGCACTGCTCAGAAATTGCCCTGGATCCAGCCCTTGAGCCGGTCCAGGACAGATGTCTTGTTGTCTTCGGTGAAATTACCGAGGCCGGACATGGGGATGCCGTCGGCCTGCTTGCGCAGTCCGTACAGCAACAGGCCCACGCCCGTTGAATAGATGGGGTTGCGTACTACATCGGTCAGTCCCTTGACGCTGTGCGGCACGCCCAGGCGCACCGGCATGTGAAAGATTTCCTCGGCCAGGTCGACGGCTCCTTCCATCTTCGCTGTGCCGCCTGTGAGGACGATCCCGGCGGGGACCAGATCCTCGTAGCCGCTGCGTCGCAGTTCGGCCTGGATCAGGGTGAAAAGCTCGTCGTAACGCGGCTCCACCACTTCGGCCAGCGCCTGCCGGGAGAGTTCCCGCGGCGGACGATCGCCGACGCTGGGGACCTTGATGGTCTCGCCGGCGCCGGCCAGTTTGGCCAGCGCGCAAGCATAGCGAATCTTGATCTCCTCGGCATACTGGGTCGGCGTGCGCAGAGCCATGGCGATGTCGTTGGTGACCTGATCGCCAGCAATCGGAATGACCGCGGTGTGGCGAATCGCGCCCTCGGTGAAGATGCAGATGTCGGTGGTGCCGCCGCCGATGTCCACCAGGCACACGCCCAGCTCCTTCTCGTCGTCGGTGAGCACGGCGTGGGCCGAGGCCAGTTGTTCGAGGATGATGTCGTCCACTTCCAGGCCGCAGCGGCGCACGCACTTCTCGACGTTCTGCGCCGCGTTCACCGCACAGGTGACCACGTGCACCTTGGCTTCCAGGCGCACGCCGGACATGCCCAGCGGCTCGCGCACGCCTTCCTGGTTGTCGATCACGTAGTCCTGCGGCAGGGTGTGCAGCACACGCTGGTCCGCCGGAATCGCCACGGCCTGGGCGGCGTCGAGCACGCGCTCGAGGTCCGCCGTGCTGACCTCGCGATCGCGGATCGCCACGATGCCATGGGAGTTCAGGCTACGGATGTGGTTGCCGGCCAGGCCGACGAAGGCCGAATGGATGCGGCAGCCGGCCATCAGCTGGGCTTCCTCGATGGCGCGCTGGATCGACTGCACGGTGGATTCGATGTTGACCACCACGCCTTTCTTCAGCCCACGCGAGGGGTGGGTACCGATACCGACGATTTCCAGCTCGCCATCGGCGGTCACCTCGCCCACCAGCGCCACCACCTTGGAGGTGCCGATGTCCAGGCCGACGATCATCTTGCCGCTTTGCACGCTAGACATGTATTTCATTCCTCAATTCTTCGCGGCGACGGAGGTATCCGTCGCGGTCGGGATCGGCTGCCACGCAACGGCCAGGCCGTTGGCGTAGCGCAGGTCGATCCGCGCAATTTTCTCGCTTTCCTGCTCCAGCGCCTGTTGGTAGATGGCGGTGAAACGACGCATTTTCTCGACGACCTGGTCCCGCCCCAGCAGCAGTTCGATGCCTTGGTTGGTGGTCAGGAACCAGCTCCCCCGTTCACGCAGCTCCAGGCGGGCGATGGAGAATCCCAGCGGGCGCAGCATCTGGCTGAGCATCTGGTATTGCTGCATGACCCGTTGTTGGGCCCGCTTCGGACCATACAAGTGCGGCAAGTGTTCATAACGGCTCAGGTCATCCGGCGCAAAAGCCTGGCCTTTGTTGTTGAGCAACGCTTCGCCCCCCCCAGCGGGCAATCGGCAATTGCTCGTCCAGGCGCACCAGCACCTCGTCCGGCCAGACGCGGCGGACTTCGACGTGGGCGATCCATGGCATTTCTTCGAGTTGGTGCCGCAGGCCGTTCAGATCAACCTTGAAGAAGCTCTGCTCGACGAAAGGCGCGATGCGCTGCTGCACCGCCTCGCGGCTGACATAGCCCAGCTCGCCCTGCACGCTGACCTTGGCGATCGGCCGGTCGGCATAGGGCAGCAGGCGCTGGCCGAGTTCGTACAGGCCAACCACCAGCCCGACCAGCAGCACCGGCCAGACGACGCGCTTGAGCCCGGCCAGACTCGGCTTGGGCAGGCGCGCCGAGAACGGCTGCGGTTTCACCAGGCGACTCGCACCACGCGGCACCGGCTTGCGCGAGGCGCGGCCGCTTGCGGGTTGCGAATGGCGCAGCGTGGCGATCATGGCTCAGTTCCCCGCCTCGAGACTGTCATCGAGAATGCTCAGCACCAGCTGCTGGAAATCCAGGCCGGCGGCGCGCGCGGCCATCGGCACCAGGCTGTGGTCGGTCATGCCCGGCACGGTGTTCACCTCCAGCAGCCAGAAGTTGCCCGCGGCATCCTGCATCACGTCGACCCGGCCCCAGCCACGGATGCCGACCGCCTCGCAGGCCCGCGCGGAGAGCTGCTTCAACTCCTGCTCCCTGGCCGCATCGAGACCACAAGGGATGCGGTACTGGGTATCGGAGGCCAGGTACTTGGCGTCGTAGTCGTAGAAGCTGTGCGGCGTGCCCAGGCCGATCGGCGGCAGCACCTGGCCGCGCAGCACGGCGATGGTGAACTCGGGGCCCTGGATCCATTGCTCGACCAGCACCTGCGAGTCGTAGGTGCTGGCCGCGCGCCAGGCGGCGACCAGCTCGGCGACGCCCTCGACCTTGGCCATGCCGATGCTCGAGCCTTCGTGGGCCGGCTTGACGATCAGCGGGAAGCCCAGCGCTTCGGCGGCGGCCTGGCAATCCTGCTCGCTGGCCAGCACCGCATGTTGCGGCGTCGGCAGGCCGAGGCTCTGCCAGACCTGCTTGGTGCGCAGCTTGTCCATGGCCAGGGCCGAGGCGAGGATGCCGCTGCCGGTGTAGGGAATGCCGGCGCACTCCAGCAGGCCCTGCATGCTGCCATCCTCGCCGCCGCGGCCGTGCAGGACGATGAAGGCGCGGTCGATCTTCTCGCTGCCCAGGCGCTGCAGCAGGTCGTCGCCGACATCGATGCCGAAGGCGTCGACACCCGCCGCCTGCAGCGCGGCCAGCACCGCTGCGCCCGACTTCAGGGAGACCTCGCGCTCGGCGCTCTTGCCGCCGAAGAGCACGGCGACGCGGCCGAAGGCCTTGGGATCGCGGGTCGAATGCAGGGCTGTCATTTGCTTTTCCTCGCGGCGCTCGCGGCACCGCCGAACAGGGGACTCTTGAGCAGTTGCGGGGCCACCCCGCCGATATCGCCGGCGCCCTGGCAGAGCAGGATGTCGCCGGCGCGCAGCAGCGGCTTGACCAGCGGCGCGAGGTCGACGCCACGCTCGACGTAGATCGGGTCGAGCTGGCCGCGCTGGCGGATGCTGTGGCACAGCTGGCGGCTGTCGGCACCGGGAATCGGCTCCTCGCCGGCCGGGTAGACTTCCATCAGCAGCAGCACGTTGGATTCGCCGAGAACCTGGACGAAGTCGTCGTACAGGTCGCGGGTGCGGCTGTAGCGATGCGGCTGGTAGACCATCACCAGCCGACGCTCCGGCCAGCCGCCGCGCACCGCCTTGATCACCGCCGCGACTTCGCGCGGATGGTGGCCGTAGTCGTCGACCAGCATCACGCTGCCGCCTTCGACCGGCAGTTCGCCGTAGACCTGGAAGCGCCGGCCGACACCGGCGAACTCCGCCAGCCCCTGGACGATGGCCTCGTCGTCGATGCCTTCGTCGGTGGCGATGGCGATGGTCGCCAGCGCATTGAGCACGTTGTGGTTGCCGGGCATGTTCACCGACACCTCCAGCGGCTCGCAGCCATCGCGCAGCACGGTGAAGTAGGTGCGCATGCCGTGCTGGCGGATGTTGATGGCGCGCACGTCGGCATCCTCGCTGACGCCATAGGTGGTCGTCGGCCGGCCGATCTGCGGAATGATCTCGCGCACCACCGGATCGTCGACGCAGAGCACCGCCAGGCCATAGAATGGCAGGTTGTGCAGGAACTCGACGAAGGTCTTCTTCAGCTTGCCGAAATCGCCGCCGTAGGTGCTCATGTGGTCGGCATCGATATTGGTGACCACCGCGACCATCGGCTGCAGGTGCAGGAAGCTGGCGTCGCTCTCGTCGGCCTCGGCGATCAGGTAGCGGCTGCTGCCCAGCTGCGCGTTGGTACCGGCGGCGGTCAGGCGGCCGCCGATGACGAAGGTCGGGTCCAGCCCGCCGGCGGCGAACACCGAGGCCAGCAGGCTGGTGGTGGTGGTCTTGCCATGGGTACCGGCGACGGCGATGCCGTGGCGGTAACGCATCAGCTCGGCGAGCATCTCGGCACGCGGCACCACCGGAATCCGCTGTTCCAGCGCCAGCGCGATCTCCGGGTTGGCGGCGTTGATCGCACTGGATACCACCAGCACGTCGGCTCCGGCGACGTTGCCGGCCTGATGGCCGATGAAGATCTGCGCGCCGAAGCTCTGCAGCCGCTCGGTGCTGGCCGACTCCTTGAGATCGGAACCGGACACCTCATAGCCGAGGTTGAGCAGCACCTCGGCGATACCGCACATGCCGACCCCGCCGATCCCGACGAAGTGGATGCGGCGGATGCGCCGCATGCGGCGGACTTCGGCTTTTACCGCGGCAGGAGACTTAGCCATGGGCCACCTCCAGGCAGATATCGACCACGCTGCGGGTGGCGTCGGGCCGGGCCAGCCGGCGCGCGGTGGCCCCCATGGCCTTGAGTTTTTCCGGCTGCATCATTACCTCGGTCAGCTGCGCGGCGAGCGTGGCCGCGTCAGTCTTGGCTTGCGGCAGAAGGACGGCGGCGCCCTCCTTCGCCAGATATTCGGCATTGCGGGTCTGGTGATCGTCGATCGCGTGCGGCAGCGGCACCAGGAACGACGGCAGCCCGGCGGCGGCCAGCTCGCAGACGGTCAGCGCCCCGGCGCGGCAGATCACCAGGTCGGCCCAGGCGTAGGCCCGCGCCATGTCCTTGATGAACGGCGCGACCTCGGCGGCCACGCCGGCCTCGGCGTAGCGCTGCGTGGTGATCTCGGCGTGCTGCTTGCCGGCCTGGTGGAACACCTCGGGACGCAGCTCGACGGGCAGCTGTGCCAACGCCGCGGGCAACAGCTTGTTCAGCGGCTCGGCGCCGAGGCTGCCACCCAGTACCAGCAGGCGCGGCCGGCGACCGTCCAGGGCATCGCGCGGCGTTTCCAGGAACAGTTCCTCGCGCACCGGGTTGCCGGTGGTGCGGCGCTTGTCGCTCGCCGCGAAGGTGTCCGGGAAGGCTTCGCAGACACGCCGCGACAGCGGCGCGAGGCTGCGATTGGCGGTTCCGGCCACGGCGTTCTGCTCGTGGATCACCAGCGGCACGCCAGCCAGTTTCGCCGCCAGCCCGCCCGGACCGGTGACGTAGCCGCCCAGGCCGAGCACACACACCGGGCGCAGCTCACGGATGATGCGGCGCGCCTGGAACAGCGAGCGAATCAGCTGCAGCGGCGCCTTGAGCAACGACACCAGGCCCTTGCCGCGCAGCCCGCTGACCTGGATCAGGTGCAGCGGCAGCCCGGCGGCCGGCACCAGCTCGTTCTCGATGCCGCGCGGCGTCCCCAGCCAGTGCACCGCGTAGCCGCGCGCCTGGAATTCGCGCGCGCAGGCCAGCGCTGGGAATACGTGGCCACCGGTACCGCCGGCATGATCAGGACATTAGCGGCCATGAGCGACCTCCTTGGCCGAGGGCTCGGCAAAGTCGGACTCGTCGAACTCGGCATCCTCGCTGCCCAGCACGGTGCGGCTTTCCCACTCGATGCGCAGCAGCAGGGCCATGCTCGCGCAGGTCACCACCAGCGAGCTGCCGCCATAGCTGAGGAACGGCAGGGTCAAGCCCTTGGTCGGCAGCAGGCCGACATTCACCCCGACGTTGATCAGGAACTGCCCCAGCCAGAGGGACGCCAGACCCCAGGCGACATAAGCGGCGAAGAACTGCCGGGCCTTCTCCGCCCAAAGGCCGATGTAGAGGCACGCACGCCGACGAAGGCAAACAGGGCGATGGTCGCCAGCGCGCCGACCATGCCCAGCTCCTCGGCGAGCACCGAAAAGACGAAGTCGGTATGCGCCTCGGGCAGGTAGAACTGCTTCTGCACGCTGTTGCCCAAGCCGACGCCGAACCATTCGCCGCGACCGAAGGCGATCAGCGCCTGGGTCAGCTGGTAGCCGGCGCCATACTGGTCGGCCCAGGGATCGGTGAAGGTGATCAGGCGCTGCAGGCGATATTCCTGGGTCTGTACCAGGATCACCACCGCACCGACCGCGGCCACCACCAGCAGGCTGAAGCGGATCATGCCCACGCCACCGAGGAACAGCATCGCCACCGCGGCGCCCATCATCACCACCGTAGCGCCGAAGTCGGGCTCCAGCAGCAGCAGGAAGGCCATCGGCAGCAGCACCAGGAACGGCTTGGCGAAGCCCCACAGGCTTTCGCGCACTTCCTCCTGGCGGCGCACCAGGTAGCCGGCCAGATAGATCACCACGAACACCTTGGCCAGCTCGGACGGCTGCAGGTTGAAGGCGCCGAAACCGATCCAGCGCATCGAACCGTTGACTTCGCGGCCGATGCCCGGCAGCAGCACCAGGATCAGCAAGCCGAAAGCCGCCAGCAGCAGCATCCAGTCGAGCCGCTGCCAGGCCGACAGCGGAATCAGCAGCATCATGGCCGCGGCACCGAGGCCCAGCGCCACGTAAACCAGGTGCCGGATCATGTGATACAGCGCATTGCCGGAGCTCACCGCGGCGACCTCGGAGGACGCCGAGGTGATCATCACCAGGCCCAGGCCGAGCAGCGCCAGGCAGCCGGCCAGCATCGGGAAGTCCAGGTCCAGACCACGGCGGCCGAACAGCGGCGAAGGGGCATGGCGCAGGAAGGCAAGCATCAGTCGAGCGCCTCCACCGCAGCGGCGAACAGACGGCCGCGCTCTTCGAAGTTCTTGAACATGTCCAGGCTGGCGCAGGCCGGCGACAGCAGCACCGCGTCGCCCGCCTCGGCGCAGGCGGCGGCACGCTGCACCGCCTCGTCCAGGGTCGCCACGCGCAGCAGCGTGGTGGCGCCGGCGAGCGCCTGCTCCAGGCGTTCAGCATCGCGGCCGAGCAGCACCACGGCACGGCAGAAGCGCGCGACGGGCGCGTGCAGGCCGGAGAAGTCGGCCCCCTTGCCGTCACCGCCGGCGATCAGCACCAGCTTGCCGTCGATATCGGCACCCAGCCCCTCGATGGCTGCTAGTGCGGCACCGACGTTGGTAGCCTTGGAGTCGTCGTAATAATTGACCTCGCCGCGCTGGCCGACCCACTGGCAGCGATGCGGCAGGCCGGCGAAGTGGCGCAGGGTCTCCAGCATCGGCTCGAACGGCAGCCCCACCGCATGCCCCAGCGCCAACGCGGCCAGCGCGTTGGACTGGTTGTGCGCGCCACGCATCTTCAGTTCACGCACCGGCATCAGCGCCTCGAACTGGAACGCCAGGTACTTCTCGCCGTTCTCCTCGAACAGACCGAAACCCTTGAAGTCGGGCTTGCCCAGGCCGAAGGACCAGGTCGGCACATCCTCGCCGATCAGCGGCCGGCTGAGGCGGTCGTCACGATTGATCACCGCCTGGCGTGCACCGCGGAAGATCCGGTGCTTGGCCTGGTGGTAGGCCGGCAGGCCGCTGTAGCGGTCCATGTGGTCTTCGCTGATGTTCAGGCAGGTCGCCACCTCGGCGTCGAGCCGCTCGGTGGTTTCCAGCTGGAAGCTGGACAGTTCCAGCACATAGAGCTCGACGTCGTCGGCCAGCAGGTCCAGCGCCGGGGTACCGAGGTTGCCGCCGACCGCCACCTTGCGCCCGGCCGCCTGGGCCATCTCGCCGACCAGGGTGGTAACGGTGCTCTTGGCATTGGAGCCGGTGATCGCGATGATCGGCGCCTTGGCTTCACGGGCGAACAGCTCGATATCGCCGGACAGCTTGACGCCGCGCGCCGCCGCTTCCTGAAGAGCCGGCGTGCTGACCGCCAGTCCCGGGCTCACCAGCAGCTCGCCGGCACGGCAGAGGAACTCGACGTCCAGCTCGCCACAACGCACCTCGATGCCCGGGTACTGCGCCTGGAGAGTGGCCAGCTCCGGCGGGTTCGCGCGGGTGTCGACGACCGCGAACGGCAGGCCGCGGCGCGCCAGATGGCGAACCACGGACATGCCGCTCTTGCCGAGGCCGACGACGATGCGGAACTGGTCGGAAGCGATGAGCACTCTGGTTACCTCAGTTTCAGGGTGGCGAGGCCGACGAGCACGAGGATCACCGTGATGATCCAGAAGCGCACGATTACCCGAGGTTCGGGCCAGCCCTTGAGTTCGAAATGGTGGTGGATCGGCGCCATGCGGAACACGCGCTTGCCGGTCAGCTTGAACGAGGCGACCTGGATCATCACCGACAGCGTTTCCATCACGAACACGCCGCCCATGATGAACAGCACCACCTCCTGGCGGACGATCACCGCGATGGTGCCCAGCGCCGCGCCCAGCGCCAGCGCGCCGACGTCGCCCATGAAGACCTGCGCCGGATAGGTGTTGAACCAGAGAAAGCCGAGACCGGCGCCGATCAACGCGCCGCAGAACACGATCAGTTCGCCCGCACCCGGGATGTAGGGGATCAGCAGGTATTCGGCGAAGTTCATGTTGCCGGACAGGTAGCAGAAGATGCCCAGGCCGCCGCCGACCATCACCGTCGGCATGATCGCCAGGCCGTCGAGGCCGTCGGTGAGGTTGACCGCGTTGCTCGAGCCGACGATGAC
Source organism: Pseudomonas sp. BAY1663 (assembly GCF_000582595.1). NCBI lineage: Bacteria > Pseudomonadati > Pseudomonadota > Gammaproteobacteria > Pseudomonadales > Pseudomonadaceae > Pseudomonas > Pseudomonas sp. BAY1663. The sequence continues at coordinate 50,245 of NZ_AZSV01000012.1, read as the reverse complement.
GAAGTAGGTCAGCACCACGAAGCCGATCCCCAGCGGGATCTCGATGTTCTTCAGCAGCGGCAGGATCAGCGTGGTCTCCACTGGCGCCTGCGCGGTCATATAAAGGAAGACCGCCGCGCCGAGGCCGAACACCGACTGCCAGAAATACTTCCAGCGACTCGGCAGGCCGCGGGAGTTCTTCTCGATCACCTTGCGGTAGTCGTCGACCCAGCCGATCGCGCCGAACAGCAGGGTCACGGCCAGTACCACCCAGACATAGCGGTTGGACAGGTCGGCCCAGAGCAGGGTGCTGATGCCGATGGCGCTGAGGATCAGCGCGCCGCCCATGGTCGGCGTGCCGGATTTCGACAGGTGCGACTGTGGCCCGTCGGTGCGCACCGCCTGGCCGATCTGGCGCAGCTGCAGGGTGCGGATCAGCCACGGGCCCATCCACAGCGAAAGCACCAGGGCGGTGAGCACGCCGAGAATTCCACGCAGGGACAGGTACTGGAAGACCGCGAAGCCCTTGTGGAACTGTTGCAGATACTCGGCGATCAGCAGCAGCATCAGTGTTTCTCCATGGTTGGCCCGGCAAGCGCATCGACGACCTTGTCCATCGCCGCGCTGCGTGAGCCCTTGATCAGAATGGTGGTGGCGCTGCCCTGTTCGGCACGCAGGGTTTCGATCAGGCTGTGCTGGTCGGCGAAGTGCCGGGCACCGGCGCCGAAGGCCGTGACCGCATGCGCCATCAGCGGCCCGACCGCATAGAGCGCGTCGACCTTGCCGGCGGCATAGGCCCCTACCTCGCGGTGCCCTTGCTCCGCCCACTCGCCGAGCTCGCCCATGTCGCCGAGCACGAGGACAGTGCGACCGGCGAAACCGGCCAGCACATCCACCGCGGCACATATGGACGCCGGATTGGCGTTGTAGCTGTCGTCGATCAGCCGCACGCCGTTGGCCAGCATCTGTGCCACACCGCGGCCCTTGACCGGCTGCAGGCTTTCCAGGCCCGCGACGATGGCCTCGCACGGCACACCCAGGGCATGCGCGGCGGAGGCGGCGGCCAGGGCATTGGCGACGTTATGCCGCCCCAGCAGATTCAACTGCACACGGGCCGTCCCGCAGGGACCGGTGAGCACGAAATTCGGACAGCCGCGCCGGTCATAGGCGATCGAGCGGGATAGAAGTCGGCCAGCGGGCTTTCCAGGCCGAAGCTGACGATACGTTTGCCCCCAACCCGTTCGGCCCAGATCGGATACGCCTTGTCGTCGCGATTGAGCACGGCGATACCGGCCGCGCCCAGCCCGTCGAGAATCTCGCCCTTGGCTTCGACGATCTTCTGCGGACCGCCGAATTCACCGACGTGGGCGGTGCCGGCATTGGTAATCAGGCTGACATCCGGACGCACCAGACTCACCGTGTAGGTAATCTCGCCGGGACGCGAGGCGCCCAGTTCGATGACGGCGCTACGGTGCTGCGGGCCGAGTTCCAGCAGGGTCAGAGGCGCGCCCAGGTCGTTGTTCAGGTTGCCACGGGTAGCCAGTACCGCATCCTGGCCATGGGCCGCGCGCAGGATGCTGGCCAGCAGCTCCTTGACGCTGGTCTTGCCGCTGGAGCCGGTAATCGCGGCTACCGGTCCGTTGAAGCCGGCGCGATTCAAGGCGCCCAGCCGGCCCAGCGCCAGCCGGGTATCGGCCACCACCAGCTGCGGCAGCGGCGCATTGGCGATTTCGCGCTCGACCAGCGCTGCGACGGCGCCGCGCGCGGCAACGTCCGCCAGGTAGGCATGGCCGTCGAAGCGCGGACCGGTCAGGGCGATGAACAACTGGCCCGGCTGGATCGCGCGGCTGTCGGTACACACTGCGGTGAAGCTGGCGTCGGCATCGACCAGGCGGCCGTCCAACGGCTCCTGCAGGCGACTCAGGCTCATGGCTTCAAGCATCGGGCGCCTCCCAGGTGGCCAGGGCCGTGCTGGCCTCTTCCAGATCGGAGAACGGCTGCCGTTCGCCGCGAATTTCCTGATAGTCCTCGTGGCCCTTGCCCGCCAGCAGCACCACATCCTCCGCCCGGCTGGCGGCGATAAGCGAGGCGATTGCCTGGCCGCGGCCGTGCAGGAAGGTGACGTGCTCGGGATGGGCGAAGCCCGTGCGGATGTCCGCGAGAATCTGCTCGGGCGCCTCGTTGCGCGGGTTGTCGTCGGTGACCAGCACCTCGTCGGCCAGCCGTTCGGCCACTTCGGCCATCAGTGGGCGCTTGCCGCGATCGCGATCGCCGCCGCAACCGAACAGGCAAAGCAGCTTGCCGCGCGCGTGTGGGCGCAGGGCGCTGAGCACCTTTTCCAGAGCGTCCGGGGTGTGCGCGTAATCGACCACCACCAGCGGCCGCTCGCCGCCGCCGAGGCGCTGCATGCGCCCAGCCGGGCCTTCGAGTTCGGGCAACACCGCGAGGATTTCGTCCAGCGGGTAGTCCATACCGAGCAGCGCACCAACCGCCGCCAGCACGTTGCTGACGTTGAAACGCCCCAGCAACGGACTGCGCAGCGAGCGTTCACCCTGTGGCGTGATCAACCGGGCATGGATGCCGTCGTCGTCCAGCCGGGCGTCGGCGCAGTAGAGATAAGCGGACGGGTCTTCCAGGCTGTAGCCGATCAAGCGGGACTCGGCGGCTTCGCCGGCGAGCGCACGACCGAAGCCGTCATCCAGGTTGACCACCCGGCAACTCAGCCCCGGCACGTCGAACAGGCGCGCCTTGGCCGCACCGTAGGCTTCCATGCTGCCGTGGTAGTCCAGGTGGTCGCGGGACAGGTTGGTGAACACCGCCACGTCGAACTCCAGCGCGGCGACGCGCCCCTGCTCCAGGCCATGCGAGGAAACCTCCATCGCCACAGCCCGCGCGCCCTGCTGCTTCAGGCTGGCCAGGGTCGCCTGCACGCCGATGGCATCCGGCGTGGTGTGCCGGCCCAGCTCCAGTTGCCCATGGAAGCCGGTACCCAGGGTGCCGATGATTCCGCAGGGCTCGCCGAGCCGATCCAGCGCCTGGGCGATGAGCTGGCTGACGCTGGTCTTGCCGTTGGTGCCGGTGACGCCGACCAGGCGCAGGCTGCGGCTGGGCTCGCCATAGAAGCGCCCGGCGATGGCGGAGAGCTGTCCGGAAAGCTGGCGCACCGGCAGCATCACCGCCTGCTCCGAAAGCAGCTGGCCCGCGCCTTCGGCCTCGTAGGCCACCGCTGCGGCGCCCCGGGCGATGGCATCGTCGATATGGTCGCGACCGTCCTGCTGCAAGCCCGGCACGGCGAGGAACAGATCGCCGCCGCGCACCTTGCGGCTGTCGAGGGTCAGCTCGCGGATCAGCACGTCGCTGCCGGCCTGCGGCAATAGATGATTCAATGGCATCGGCATCAGCTGCGCCCTCCCTTGCCTTTCGTCGCTTCGGCCGTTTGCAGTTCCGCCGGCGGCGGCAGGTTGTCCGGGGCGACATTCATCAGCCGCAGCGCGCGCGCCATGACCTTGCCGAATACCGGTGCGGCCACCAGGCCACCGTAGTACTGGCCCGTGCTGGGCTCGTCCACCACCACCACGGCGGCGATCCGCGGATTGGACAACGGCGCGACGCCGGCGAAGAAGGAGCGGTAGGCGTCCTTGGTATAACCGCCGGTGCCGGAAATCTTCTTCGCGGTGCCGCTCTTGCCGCCGACGTGATAGCCCGGCACCTTGGCGCGGGCACCGCCACCACCGTCCTCTTCGACGACGGCCCGCAGCATCTGCAGCACGGTACCGGCGATCTGCTTGTCGATGACCTGCACGCCGTCCTGGGTGCGGTCCAGGCGCAGCAGCGACAGCGGCACGTTGACCCCGGCATTGCCCAGCACCGCATAGGCATGCGCCAGTTGCACCGCCGTCACCGAGAGACCGTAGCCGTAGGCCAGCGATGCGGTTTCGGCATCGCGCCACTTGCGATGGTTGGGCAGGTTGCCGACGCGCTCGCCGGGGAAACCGAGCCCGGTATCCTGGCCGAAACCGGCCTGCTGCATCACCGCGTAGACCGGCTCGGCACCGATATCCAGGGCAATCTTGCTGATGCCGACGTTGCTCGACTTCATCAGGATGCCGGTCAGCGACAGCATGCCTCCGCGCGAGACGTCGCGGATGGTGTAGCGGCCGATACGCATCCAGCCCGGCAGGTATTGACGACCGAATCCGGCTGATACTTGCCGGTGCCCAGCGCCGCGGCGATGCTGAACGGCTTGACCGTCGATCCCGGCTCGAACACGTCGATCATGGCCCGGTTGCGCATGGCGGCCGGCTGCAGGTTGCGGCGATTGTTGGGGTTGTAGGTCGGCTGGTTGGCCATGGCGAGGATCTCGCCGGTCTTCACGTCGATCATCACCAGGCTCGCCGCCTTGGCGCCGTATTCCTGCACCACGTTGCGCAACTCGCTGTGGGCCAGATACTGCAGGCGCAGGTCGATCGACAGCGCCATGGCCTTGCCGGCCTTGGCGTTCTTCACTACTTGCACATCCTTGATCAGGCGGCCACGGCGATCCTTGAGCACCTGGCGCTTGCCGGGAACGCCGGCGAGCCATTCGTCATAGGCCAACTCCATGCCTTCGCGGCCACGGTCGTCGATGTCGGTGAACCCCACCACATGGGCTGCCACCTCGCCGGCCGGATAGAAGCGGCGGAATTCCTCCTGGGCGTAGACGCCGGGAATCTTCAGGTCGAGCACGCTCTGCCCCTGCTCCGGGGTCAGGCCGCGCACCAGATAGATGAATTCGCGCGAGGCCTGCTGTTGCAGGCGCTCGGTCAAGGCAGCGGCGTCCTGGCCAAGTGCCTTGGCCAGTTCCGGCCAGCGCGCACGTGCGGCCTGCAGTTCCCGCGGGTTGCCCCACAGCGTGGTGACCGGGGTGCTCACGGCGAGCGGCTCGCCATTGCGGTCGGTGATCAGGCCACGGTGCGCGGGAATCGGAATATGGCGAACGCTGCGGGCATCGCCCTGCTCCTTGAGGAAGCCCTGGTTCATGACCTGCAGGTCGACGATGCGCCAGGCGATCGTCCCCACGAGCAACGCCAGCAGCGCCAGCACGATGCGAAAGCGCCAGGGATAGAGCGCGCCCTGGATCTTCATGGCTTCACCAACCGCACATCAGCGGCCGCCGGGATGTGCATGCGCAGCTGCTCGCTCGCGAGAATCTCGATGCGGCTGTGGGCGGTCCAGGTGCTCTGCTCGAGGATCAGCCGGCCCCATTCGGCCTGAGCCTTGTCGCGCACGCTCAGCTCGCCGTAGAGCTCGTTGAGCAACTGGCGGTTCCAGTGCGCGCTGTAGGCCACGGCGATCGCCGACAACAGGACGCCGGCGAACAGCACCAGCATCAGCAGGCTGCCGCTGGGCATGGAACGCAGCATCCGGCTCACCGCACTTTCTCCGCCACACGCATGACGGCGCTGCGCGAACGCGGGTTGGCCCGGACCTCCGCCTCGGAGGCGTATTGCGGCTTGCCGATCAGTTTCAAGCGGGGCTCGAAGGCCTTGGGGATGATCGGCAGGTCGCGCGGTAGCTTGTCTGCCTCGCCCTTGGCATGCCGCCGCATGAATTGCTTGACGATACGGTCCTCCAGCGAATGGAAGCTGATGACCACCAGCCGCCCGCCGACTTCGAGCGCCTCCAGCGCGGCGTCTAGGCCCTTTTCCAGATCGCCGAGTTCGTTGTTGACGTGGATGCGCAGCCCCTGGAAGGCACGGGTCGCGGGGTTCTTGCCCTTTTCCCAGGCCGGATTGGCGTCGGTCAGCACCTTGGCCAGGTCCGCGGTGCGCTCGAAGGATTTTCCGCGCGGCGCTGCACCACGGCACGCGCCATGCGCTTGGCGAAGCGCTCCTCGCCATACTCCTTGAACACCCGGGCAATCTCGTCTTCGCCGGCCTGGGCGATCCACTCCGCCGCGCTGACGCCCCGGCTGGGGTCCATGCGCATGTCCAGCGGGCCGTCGCTGAGAAAGCTGAAACCGCGCTCGGGGTCATCCAGCTGCGGCGAGGAAACCCCCAGGTCGAGCAGAACACCGCTCAGCGTCCCGGTCCAGCCACGCTGCGCCACTTCCTCGCCGAGCTCGGCAAAGCTTCTCTGCACAACGACAAAGCGGCCGTCCTCGGCCGCCAGTGCTTGCCCCGTAGCGATGGCTAAGGGATCCTTGTCGAATCCTAGCAAATGGCCATCAGGCCCGAGCTGCTCCAACAGTAGCCGGCTGTGCCCGCCGCGGCCGAAGGTGCCATCCAGATAGCGACCGTCCGGACGCACGGCCAGCGCCGCGACGGCTTCGTCGAGCAACACGGTGATATGTCGCAGGCTGCTGATCTGGCTCACAGGATAAGGTCACGTAGTTCTTCCGGCAGACCGCCGGGTTGCTTGATGGCCGCCAGGTCCGCGTCGGATATCGCGTTCCAGTCGTCCTCGTTCCACAGTTGAAACTTGTTGAGCTGCCCCACCAGCATTGCGCGCTTGTCGAGCCGGGCGTACTCACGCAGGCGCGGCGGCACCAGCACACGGCCGCTTCCGTCCATCTCCAGATCCACCGCATTGCCGATCAGCAGACGCTGCAGACGGCGGGCTTCCTCGCGCAACGAAGGCAGGTCGCGCAACTTGGCTTCGATCAATTCCCACTCGGGCAAGGGATAGATGCACAGGCAACGATCCACGGCATCGATCGTGATGATCAACTGGCCATCGCCACGCGAATTCAGCTCGTCGCGATACCGGCTGGGCATGGCAAGCCGGCCTTTGGCGTCGAGACTGATGGCGTTGGCTCCGCGAAACACGGCTGCGCTTCCCCTGAATTAGCTATCCATGCCCATATTTACCCACTTCATGCCACTTCTTACCACTTATGCGCACTATAGAAACGCACCCGCCCCACCGTCAAGGCGAGCCCGACGGGAAAAAGCCTTACGGAGCGGCAATTTAGCGAGCCCGAGAGGAGGAAACGGCTGAAGAAGACAAAAAGCGGTTACCAGGAGGGAAAAGGCACAAGCACTTACCCAACAAAGTTAATGTGCTTTGTTAAGTGCAAGAATCTTTCGGAATTAAAAACGGGCGAAACGGAAGGAATAAAAGTTGGAGAGTCGATCTGTAAGCCGGGTTCTGTCGAGGACAGCCATTCCTCTACGACAGCCATCGCTGACTGCCTCTAGCAACCTACCCGGACCCAGCGCGGGCCACGCCAGAGGGTCCCTATTTGGTCTTGCTCCAAGTGGGGTTTACCTAGCCACGGACTGTTACCAGCCGTGCGGTGCGCTCTTACCGCACCTTTTCACCCTTACCGGCACCGAAGCGCTTAGGCGGTTGTTTTCTGTGGCACTTTCCGTAGGCTCGCGCCTCCCAGGCGTTACCTGGCACTTTGCCCTATGGAGCCCGGACTTTCCTCCCTCCCTTCTTGCCGGAACAAAAAGAGACAGCGACTGTCCGATCGACTCTCCGCCGACAAGGGTAACGACCCAAGCTGCAAGCTGCAAGCCAGCGGCTCACAACGGCCAAGCTTTTTCTTCCAGCTTCAAGCTTATGGCTTCGCTGCTTTACCCCTGCCTCGCCAATGCCGCCTGGTACAACAGGTTCTTGCGCACCCCGGTGATTTCGGCCGCCAGCGCGGCGGCACGCTTGAGCGGCATCTCCGCCAGCAGCAGATCGAGCACCCGCAGCGCCTCGGCACTCACCGCATCTTCACCTTCCGGAGCCTGCCAGCCGCCGACCACCAGCACGCACTCGCCACGCTGTTGATTGGCGTCGGCCTCGACCCAGGCGCGCAGCTCGCTCAGCGGCATACCCTGCAAGGTCTCGAAGGTCTTGGTCAGCTCACGCCCCAGCACTGCCGCGCGCTCGCCACCGAACACCTCCTGCAGATCACCCAGGCACTCCAGAATGCGATGCGGCGCCTCATAGAATATGAGGGTACGCGGCTCGTCCTTCAGTTGCTCGAGACGCGCGCGACGTCCAGCAGCCTTGGCCGGCAGGAACCCCTCGAAAATGAAACGATCCGACGGCAACCCCGCCGCCGACAATGCCGCAATCAAGGCACAGGCCCCCGGCACCGGCACCACACGGATGCCTGCCGCCCGCGCCTGGCGGACCAAGTGATAGCCGGGATCGGAGATGAGCGGGGTACCGGCATCGGAAATCAGCGCGACATCGTCGCCTGCCAACAGACGCCCGAGGAAGCGCCCACCCTCGTCGCGCTCATTGTGCTCATGGCAGGCAGCCAGAGGCGTCTGGATACCGAAGTGCGCCAGCAGCCGGGAGGAGTGACGAGTGTCCTCCGCGGCGATCAGCGCCACCTCACGCAGCACCCGCAAGGCGCGGGCACTGATGTCCTCCAGGTTGCCGATGGGCGTGGCGACCACATAAAGCGTACCCGCGCCGGAATTCGCAACACCGCTGGCAGTCACAGGGCTTACCTCAATCACGGAAATGCGCATTGTAGCCCGATTCAGTGCCGCGACATCGCGGCTGCGTCGGGGCTTGGGTACAATCCGTGCACACTCGCCAGTGCTTTCAGGAACGATTACATGATGGTCCGCCTTCGCCCACTTCTCTTCATCTGCCTAGCTGCCATGCTTTCGGCTTGCGCCAGCTCGCCCTCTTCCACGCTGGGCGAACTGCCGCGCACCCCGCAAGCCACGACGCAGCAATTGCTGCAGCAGGCCGATAGCAGCGATCCGGAGCAGGCCGCACAACTGCGCCTGGCCGCGGCCGACCAGAGCATGCGCCAGGGCAATCCGGCACAGGCCCGCAGCATTCTCGGACAAGTTCAGCTGGATGCCCTGAAGCCAGCCCAGCAAATCTTCGCGCGCACCCTTCAAGCCGAACTCGCACTGGCCGACGATCAACCACGCCAGGCCGAGCAAGCCCTGCAGCACCCGGCATTCGAACGCCTCGGCGAGCTTCCCGTGGAACAACAGATCCGCACCCAACTGGTTCGCGCCCAGATGTTCGAGGCCACCAGCCAGCCACTCGCCGCCGCCCGCGAACGGGTATTCACCGCCCCCCTGCTGAGTGGCCAGCAGGCCAAGGATAATCACGAGGCCATCTGGAAGCTGATCTCCGCCCTGCCGGCGGAACAGCTGCACGGCGCCACCGAACCGGACCTGGCCGGCTGGCAGGCGCTCGCCGCCACCCTCAAGCAAGCCGGCACCGTTGCCCAGCAGCAGCGCGCCATCGACGACTGGATCGCCCAGAACCCGCAGCATCCCGCCGCACAGCAGCTCCCGGAACCACTGCTGAAGCTTCGCGAACTCGCCGACCAGCCATTGACCAATATCGCCTTGCTGCTCCCCATGGAAGGTCAACTGGCCAACGTCGCCCGCGCCCTGCGTGATGGCTTCCTCGCTGCCCACCTGCAGGAACAACAAAGCGGGCAGGCGTTGCGGATCGAACTGTATGACAGCACCCGCCTGACCTCCATCGACGACTTCTATCGTCAGGCCGGAGCCGCCGGTGTCCAGTTGGTGGTCGGCCCGCTGGAAAAGGATCTCGTACGACAACTCGGCGAACGCGACCAACTACCGATCACCACCCTGGCGCTGAACTACAGCGATGCCGGCCAGCGAACGCCCCCGCAACTCTTCCAGTTCGGACTCGCCGCCGAAGATGAAGCCCGCGAGGTTGCCCGCCGCGCCTGGGCCGATGGCCATCGCCGAGCCATTGCCCTGGTCCCTCGCGGCGACTGGGGCGCCCGCATTCTCGAGGCGTTCCGCCAGAGCTGGCAGGAGGCCGGCGGCACTCTCGTCGCCGCCGAGCCACTGGCCGAGCCGGTCGAGCTGGCCAACCAGATCGCCGACCTGCTGCAATTGCGCCACAGCGAGAGCCGTGCGCAGCAACTGCGCAGCACCATAGATACCGCCACCACCTCGCAACCCACGCGCCGCCAGGATGTCGATTTCATCTTCCTCGCAGCCACCCCGCAGCAGGCGCAACAGGTCAAGCCGACCCTGATCTTCCAATACGCCGGCGACCTGCCGGTATATGCCACCTCGCACCTGCACGCGGCCAATCATGACCGGACACAGTACCTGGACCTCGAAGGCATCCGCTTCGCCGAGACGCCATGGCTGCTGGACAATCAACTGCCGCTGCGCCAGGAAGTCGAGCGCAAGTGGCCGCAGGCGGGGGGCAGCCTGGGCCGGCTGTACGCCATGGGGGCCGATGCCTATCTGCTCGCCCCGCGCCTGAACCAGCTGCTGGCATTGCCGGGCACAAGGCTCGAAGGGCTTTCGGGAACCCTCAGCCTCAATCCGCAACAGCGCATCGAGCGCCAGCTGCCATGGGCCGAGTTCCATGGCGGCGAGGTCGAGCGGATGCCGGACAACCCGCTCCAATGAGCGACAGCCAGAGCAGCGGACGCTCTGCCGAAGCGCTAGCCCTGAACCACCTCGCACGGCAGGGGCTGCGCCTGCTCGAGCGCAACTGGTCCTGCCGCAGCGGCGAGCTTGATCTGGTCATGCTCGACGGCGATACAGTAGTATTCGTCGAGGTCCGCTACAGGCGGCACGCCGCCTGGGGCGGCGCACTGGAGAGCGTCGACGCGCGCAAGCAGCAGAAGCTGATCAAGGCGGCCCAGCTATTCCTGCAGAAGGAAAGCCGCTGGGCCAGCAGCCCCTGCCGTTTCGATGTCGTCGCCATTGCCGCACACGGACAGAGCCAGAACCTGAACTGGATCCGCAACGCCTTTGATAGCTGAACGATCCATCCCGGCAGTCGCTGTACGATGCCCCCAGCCCTAGTGAACCGCGAGCGAATCGCCCGAGCGGCACTCGGGCACGCCCGCCACCTTGAAGGTCAATCACCGATGGACATGCAAACCCGTATCCGCCAGCTTTTCCAGGCCAGCATCGAAACCAAGCAGCAGGCCATGGAAGTCCTGGCCCCGAGCATCGAGCAAGCCGGGCAGGCCATGGTCAATGCCCTGCTGAGCGAAGGCAAGATTCTCACCTGTGGCAACGGCGGCTCGGCCGGCGATGCCCAGCATTTCTCCTCCGAGCTGCTCAACCGCTTCGAGCGCGAGCGTCCCAGCCTGCCGGCAATCGCGCTGACCACCGACAGCTCGACGCTTACCTCGATCGCCAATGACTACAGCTACAACGAAGTCTTCTCCAAGCAGATCCGCGCCCTGGGCCAGCCCGGCGACGTGCTGCTGGCCATCTCGACCAGCGGCAACTCCGCCAACGTGATCCAGGCCATCCAGGCTGCACACGACCGGGAGATGCTGGTCGTGGCCCTGACCGGCCGCGACGGCGGCGGCATGGCCTCCCTGCTGCTGCCCGAAGACGTCGAGATCCGCGTGCCGGCCAAGGTCACGGCGCGCATCCAGGAAGTCCATCTGCTGGCCATCCATTGCCTGTGCGACCTGATCGACAACCAACTGTTCGGGAGTGAGGAATGAAGCTGCCCCGCCTACCCACGATCGCCCTCGGCCTCTGCCTCGCCGTTAGCGGTTGCAGTTCGGTACTGACCGCCACCCGCGACGAGCCGATTGCCGACGACCGCGGCACCCGCACCATCGGCAGCAAGATCGACGACTCACTGATCGAGACCAAGGCCGCCGTGAACATCGCCAAGGCCCACCCCGACCTCGACAACGCCTCGCATATCGTCGTGGCCAGCTACAACGGCGTCGTGCTGCTCGCCGGCCAGACGCCGCGCGCCGAGCTCAAGGAACTGGCCGAACGGGCCGCAAGCTCGGTGCAACGGGTCAAGCGCGTCCACAACGAACTGCAGATCCTGCAGCCCTCTTCCGCCCTGGCGCGCAGCAATGACTCCTGGCTGACCACCAAGATCAAGACCCAGATGCTGACGGACAACAACGTGCCGGGCTCGCGCATCAAGGTCATCACCGAAAACGGTATCGTCTACCTGCTCGGCCTCGTAACCCGCCAGGAAGGCAATCGCGCCACCAGCCTGGTGCAGGGCGTATCCGGCGTACAACGCATCGTCAAGCTATTCGAGTATATCGACTGAGGACAGCGGCACGCGGCAAGCGAAAACGGGCGCCAATGGCGCCCGTTTTTCGTGACGGCTCACCGCCGCCCTGGCTTGTCGCTAACGCTATTTGACGACCTTCAGACTCGGGCGGCCACCCGGGCGCGGAGCGCCACCGTCACCGTCATCGCTCGACCCGTCATCATCCGGCGGGGTGGGCTCGATCTCGAACACCATGCCCTGACCGTTTTCCCTGGCATAGATCGCCATCACCGCCGCAGAGGGGACGTTGAGCGAATGGGCGATACCGCCGAAACGGCCTTCGAAACTGATCGCCTCGTTATCCATGTGCAGATGGCGCACGGCGCTGGGGGCCACGTTCAGTACGATCTGGCCATCACTGGCGAATCCGGCGGGCACCTGTACGCCCGGATACTCGGCATTGACCAGCAGGTGCGGCGTGCAATCGTTGTCGACGATCCACTCATAGAGCGCTCTTACCAGATAAGGGCGGCTTGAATTCATGACGACGTCCTCTTTTAGCGCATGTCGCGCTCGACGGCGGAAAGACTGGCCTGGAAGGCCTCACGGGCGAAGTTGCGCTCCATGTAGTCGAGCAACGGCCTGGCCGCTCGCGGCAACTCGATACCGAGTCTGGGCAAACGCCAGAGGATAGGCAACAGGCAACAGTCGACGAGACTCAGCTCGTCGCTCATGAAATAGGGCTTTTCACCGAATATCGGCGATACGCCGGTCAGGCTTTCACGCAACTCCTTGCGCGCCTGCGCACGCTGCGGCTCGGCAACGCGCTGATCCAATATGCGATCGGCCAGTGAGCACCAGTCACGCTGGATACGATGCGCCAGTAGCCGCGTATTGGCACGAGCCACCGGGTATACCGGCAGCAGCGGCGGATGCGGATAGCGCTCTTCCAGATATTCCAGTATCACACCCGGCTCATACAGCGCTAGGTCGCGATCCACCAGCGTCGGCACGCTGGCATAGGGGTTCACCTCTGCCAACCTGGCCGGGCATTGCCCCGCCTCGACATCGATGACCTCGACAGCGACCCCCTTCTCCGCGAGCACGAGGCGGACACGGTGGGAATAGTGGTCGGCGGGATCGGAATAGCAGACCAGGCGGTTGGCTGCAGCCATAGGCCCCTCACTCTCTTATTTGGAGGCAGAAAAAACACGCGCGCCCATTGGGCGCGCGCAAGGTACAGCTTGAACAGCTAGAGCACTTAGTGAACGTCTTTCCAGTACTCGCGCTTGAGCAGGTAGGCGAACACGAAGAAGACGGCCAGGAACAGCAATACATAGGTACCGATGCGTTGGCTCTCCAGCTTGACCGGGTTGGCCGAGTAGGCCAGGAAGGTCACCAGGTTCTTGATCTTCTCGTCGTATTCGGCTTCGGTCAGCTCACCGGTGCCAGGCTCTACGACCATCTGATCACAGGCTTCCTTGGTGATCGGCGTGCCGGTCAGCGGATCGAACTGCTTGCGGCCATCCTCGACCACCTGGACCTGCTTGCAACCGACGACCCGGCGCCCCTGCAGCGGAGCCAGCACATGCGGCATGCCCACGTTCGGGAATACCGTGTTGTTGACGCCATAGGGACGCGCAGGATCTTCGTAGAAGCTGCGCATGTACGAATACAGCCAGTCGTTGCCACGAACCCGCGCGACGAGCGTGAGATCCGGCGGTGCAGCACCGAACCAGACCTTCGCATCGTCAGGCTTCATGCCACTCTTCATGTGGTCGCCGTACTTGGCATCGGTGAAGACGATGTTGTCCATCATGACTTCTTCCGGAATACCGAGGTCGGTAGCCACTCGCTCATAGCGCTGGTACTGCGCGCTGTGGCAGCCCATGCAGTAGTTGGCGAAGGTCTTCAGACCGTCCTGCATGGCCGCCTTGTCGGTCAGGTCGATATCGACCTTGTCCAAGTGGGCCTCGGTGCCGGCAGCAAAGGCAAAGGCCGGCAGAATTGCAAGAATCAGTGCAGCAAATTGCTTTTTCATCAGCCATCCACCCTTTGCGGAACCACTTTGGTCTTCTCGAGCTTGGTGTAGAACGGCATCAGGATGAAGTACGCGAAGTAGATGACGGTACAGATCCGAGCCAACAAAGTGCGCTCAGGGGTCGGAGACAATACGCCCAGCACGCCGAGAATGATGAAGGAGACGCAGAACGCCAGCAGCGCAAGCTTGCTCATCCAGCCCTTGTACTTCATGGACTTGACCGGACTGCGGTCGAGCCAGGGCAGGACGAACAGCACGGCAATGGCAGCGCCCATCGCAATGACGCCGAGCAGCTTGTCCGGTACAGCGCGCAGAATCGCGTAGAACGGCGTGAAGTACCAAACTGGAGCAATGTGTGCCGGCGTCTTGAAGGCATTCGCCACTTCGAAGTTCGGTTTCTCGAGGAAGTAACCGCCCATCTCGGGGAAGAAGAACACGATCGCACAGAACACGAACAGGAACACCACTACGCCGACGATGTCTTTGACGGTGTAGTACGGGTGGAACGGGATGCCGTCGAGCGGCACACCGGCCTCATCCTTGGTCTTCTTGATGTCGACGCCCAGCGGGTTGTTGGAGCCGACTTCATGCAGCGCCAGGATGTGCAGCACCACCAGACCGAGGATGACGATCGGCAGGGCAATCACATGCAGGGCGAAGAAGCGGTTGAGGGTGATACCGGAAATCAGGTAGTCACCGCGGATCCACTGGGTCAGATCACCACCGATGACCGGAATGGCACCGAACAGCGAAATGATCACCTGGGCACCCCAGTAGGACATCTGCCCCCAGGGCAGCAGGTAGCCCATGAAGGCCTCGGCCATCAGCGCCAGGTAGATCATCATGCCGAAGATCCACACCAGCTCGCGGGGCTTCTGGTAGGAGCCGTAGAGCAGGCCACGGAACATGTGCAGATAGACCACCACGAAGAACGCCGAAGCGCCAGTGGAGTGCAGGTAGCGGATGATCCAGCCGTACTCCACATCGCGCATGATGTATTCGACGGAAGCGAAGGCACCCTCAGCGGAGGGCTCGAAGCTCATGGTCAGCCAGATACCGGTAAGGATCTGGTTGACCAGCACCAGCAACGCCAGCGAACCGAAGAAGTACAGGACGTTGAAGTTCTTGGGGGCGTAATACTTGGCAAGGTGATCTTCCCACATCTTGGTAGCGGGGAAGCGGGCGTCGACCCATTCCATGAACTTGCTCATCAGGCGTTCTCCTGGTCCACACCGATGATGATGACATTATCGGTCTCGTACGAGTGCGGGGGCACCGGCAGGTTCAAGGGAGCGGGCTGCGCCTTGTAGACGCGACCAGCCATATCGTATTTGGAACCGTGGCACGGACAGAAATAGCCACCCAGCCAGTCGGCGCCGAGATCGGCCGCAGCCACTTCGGGGCGGAAGGACGGGGCGCAACCCAGGTGGGTGCAAAGACCAACCACCACCAGGATCTCCGGCTTGATCGACCGGTTCTTCGGATCGACATAAGTCGGCTGTTCCGAGGCCTTGGACTCCGGATCCGCCACCTGCACGGCGACCTTCTCCAGATTCCCGAGAATCTCCTCGGTGCGGCGCACGATAAATACCGGCTGACCGCGCCATTCGGCGACCATCTGCTGCCCCGGCTCGATCTTGCCCGATATTCACCCTTACCGGCGCACCGGCAGCCTTGGCCTTGGCACTCGGGAACCACGATCCCACGAACGGGACCGCGGCACCCACCGCTCCTGCAGCACCCACCACCGAAGTGGCGGCTACGAGGAAGCGACGCCGGCCAGCATTCACGCCGTCATTGCTCATTCAGTCGTCTCCCATCAGCTTCTTATGACCCGCTCTAGCAGGCATGTACTACGTAAAATTGAGCCGCGAAAAATTCGCCAAATGGTAAAGAAAAGGCCCTCTTCTGACAAGGTAATAGCCTGTCACAAAACACCTGCAGCCCCGTAAAACGGGACCTCCCGGCACGTGACACGCTGTCGCACCAGAAATCCGACCCATAAAAAAACGCCCAGCTCCGAATGAAACTGGGCGTTTCTTGTAAAGCGCGAATTAGCGCTTGGAGTACTGCGGACGCTTGCGCGCTTTGCGCAGACCGACCTTCTTGCGCTCCACTTCGCGAGCATCGCGAGTGACGAAACCGGCCTTGCGCAGCGGGCTACGCAGGGTCTCGTCGTACTCGATCAGAGCGCGAGTGATACCGTGACGAATGGCGCCAGCCTGACCACTGACACCGCCACCCAGAACGGTGACATAGATATCGAACTTCTCGACGGTCTCGGTCAGCTCGAGCGGCTGACGAACCACCATGCGGGCGGTTTCACGACCGAAGAAGTTGTCCAGCTCACGGTTGTTGATGGAAATCTTGCCAGTACCCGGGCGCAGGAAGACGCGCGCGGTTGCAGTCTTGCGACGGCCAGTGCCGTAATTTTGAGTCGCCGACATAATGAACTATTCCGTTAAATCTTCAGTTCTTGGGGCTGCTGAGCGGTGTGCGGGTGGCTGGCACCCTTGTAGACCTTCAGCTTACGATACATGTCGCGACCCAGCGGATTCTTCGGCAGCATGCCTTTGACCGCGGTCTCGATCACACGCTCGGGCGCCTTGGCGATCAGCTTCTCGAAGTTGATCGACTTGATGCCACCCGGGAAACCGGAGTGAGAGTAGTACATCTTGTCGGTGGTCTTGGCACCGGTAACACGTACCTGCTCGGCATTGATCACGACGATGTAATCGCCGGTATCGACGTGAGGCGTGTATTCCGGCTTGTGCTTGCCACGCAGGCGGCTAGCGATTTCGGTTGCCAGACGACCCAGGGTCTGGCCGGCAGCGTCGACGACGAACCAGTCGCGCTTGACGGTTTCCGGTTTAGCAGTAAATGTCTTCATTCGTTATAGCCTCAGGGGCCGCCCTGAAAATAAGACGGCGAATCTTACTGAATAGTGCTCGCCCTGGCAAGGTCAGGGCAGCCGGAAACAGACGCTATCGGGGGCTCGGGTCAGCGCGTCCGCCACGGCGGTGGTTCGGTAGGCTAGGCATCCCCTACCTTTGGCTTGCGTCGACAGGCTAGGCATCCCCGCCGACAGGCTGCGGAATTATCCTGATTACCAGGAAAATAGCAATCGACTTTTGGCATCGACCGAACAACACGACCACGATGGCATCAAAACCGATGCACGCGGCCCGTCGGCAGGCCGCCCCATGCCGACGAGCACGAGCGACGCCATCTTCGTTAAGCTTCCAGACATCAGTTTTCAACCCGAGGAATACCCATGGAATTTCGTCGACTAGGCCGCTCCGAACTTGAAGTGAGCTCGCTCTGCCTGGGCACCATGACCTGGGGCGAACAGAACAGCGAAGCCGACGCTTTCGCCCAGATCGACAGAGCAAAGGCAGCCGGCATCAACTTCATCGATACCGCGGAGATGTATCCGGTACCGCCGCGAGCGGAAACCTACGCCACCACCGAGCAATACATAGGCAGTTACTTCAAGGCACGCGGCGATCGCGCCGACTGGATCCTGGCGACCAAGATCGCCGGCCCAGGCAATGGCATCACCCACATTCGCGACGGGCACCCACGATTCGACCGCCAGCAAATCCGCACCGCCATCGATGCCAGCCTCCGGCGCCTGCAGACCGATTGGATAGACCTTTACCAGCTGCACTGGCCCGAGCGCAGCACCAATTTCTTCGGGCAATTGGACTATCGGCACCAGGAAAGCGACTTCACCCCTCTCGAAGAGACCCTGGAAGCGCTGGACGAAGAGGTGCGGGGCGGCAGGATACGGTGCATCGGCCTCTCCAACGAAACGCCCTGGGGCACCATGAAATATTTGCAACTGGCCGAAAGCCGCGGTTGGCCACGCGCGGTCTCGATCCAGAACCCGTACAACCTGCTCAACCGCAGCTTCGAGGTCGGGCTGGCGGAAATCGCCATCCGCGAACAATGCGGACTGCTCGCCTACTCGCCCCTGGCATTCGGCATGTTGAGCGGCAAGTACGAGAATGGGGCACGGCCAGCCAACGCACGCATCACCCTGTTCCAGCGCTTCGCACGCTATACCAACCCACAGGCAAAAGCCGCCTGTTCGAGATACGTGACCCTCGCCCGCGAGCACGGTCTCGATCCCGCCCAGATGGCACTTGCCTACGTCACCGCACAGCCCTTCGTTACCAGCAACATCATCGGCGCCACCACCATCGAGCAGCTCGCGGCCAACCTCGCCAGTGCCGACCTGAAACTGTCGGCCGAGGTTCTTGCGGGGATCGAGGCGATTCACACCGAACAGCCGAACCCAGCCCCTTGAACACCGACCAGCGATCAAGCAACGCCCCCCCCCGGAAGCAGCACACCAAGGAGCCACGGGAATGATCTCCGCCCACCTACTTGCCCCATCCAGCATACTTGCGGGCTGGCTGGTCTATACGCTCGCCTTGCTCTGGGCAGCGTGGCGCGCGCCATGGGTCGAGCTGTTCAGCGATACGCGGCGCCAACACCTGCTGTTTGGTGCGATGCTGGCCATTTTCCTGCTCTGGCTGGTTCGGCGCGATTTCGACTCGGGACTGTCCTTCCACTTCATTGGCCTGACGGCCGTTACCCTTTTGCTGGATTGGCCACTGGCCATCCTGGCCGCCTTCAGCGCACAACTCGGCCTGACGCTGACAGGTCACCAGCAGCTGACGGCATTGGGGTTGAACGGCGTCCTGCTGGTACTGATTCCGGTACTGGTCACCGTCATTTGCGCCCGCCTGGTCGAGCGCGCTCAGCCCCGCAACCTCTTCGTCTTCATTTTCTTTTCCGGCTTCTTCCCGGCCGCCCTGGCCGCGTTGCTTTGCGTGCTGGCTTCGCTGGGAGTCCTGCTGATCGATGGACGCTTCCCGATGCCGCCTTGGCTGGAGGACTTCGCAGGCTATATCTGGCTGGTGATGTTTCCAGAGGCATTCATCAACGGCACCGCCATCACAGCACTGGTGGTGTTCTACCCGGACTGGCTGGAAAGCTTCAACCAGAGCCGCTACCTGCAGGCGCCCTGGAAGGACGAAGAACGCTGACGCCCGCGAGCCAGACGAAGGTATCGACGAATCGCAGGTTGCAACCCGCCGCTACGGATGTTGAACGCTATTGCTTTCGTAGGGGCGTGCCATGTTCGCGCCCTTACCACGCAAAGTTATCGCGAGCATGGCTTGCGCCTATAGAGATGGTGCGAACTTGCCCGCCCCCGCAAGCCTAGTGCTGGCGAGGCGGCATATCACCGGAGAACAGCTCATCCTCCAGTTCGTTACCCGGAATGGCGTGCTCCTCCGAAGCCCACGCCCCCAGATCGATCAGCTTGCAGCGATCCGAACAGAACGGCCGGTGCGGGCTCTGCACTCCCCACTCTACCGGCGCCCCGCATGTGGGACACTCAACGATGGTCGCGGTCATTGCCGGCCTCCCCGCAGTGTCAGATAAAAACGATGCAAACGCTCCACCTCGGACTCCAGCCAGGACAAATCACGGTCGTTCAGCAGCACATCGTCAGCATGCCGTAGACGCTCCTCGCGCCCCGCCTGGACCTTGAGAATCGCACGCACCTGCTCCTCACTGGCCTGGTCCCGACCAATGGTGCGCTGTATCTGTAGCGCCTCCGGCACATCCACCACTAGCACACGATCGACTTGCCGGTACTGTCCCGACTCGACCAGCAGCGGCGAGACCATGATCGCGTAGGGTGATTCGGCAAGCGCAAGATGCCGGGCAATCTCCGCCCGGATCAGCGGATGCAATAGCTGCTCAAGCCATTTCCGCTCCTCAGGACGACGAAATACCCGCTCGCGCAGCGCGGCACGATCCAACTCTCCATTCGGCAGAAGGATACCTTCACCGAAGTGCTCGGCAATCTGCCGCAGGGCGGGACGGCCAGGCTCGACCACCCAGCGCGCGGCCTGGTCGGCATCCACGACATGCACGCCCAGGCTGGCGAAATGATCGGCCACGGCGGTTTTGCCACTACCGATGCCGCCGGTCAATCCAAGAATCCAGGGTTTCATCAGGCAAACACACCAGCTGTGAATCAGGACGCGCAGTAGTAACCACTCGACTCACGAAGCGCAAGCCCCGGCCGACAGTGAGGTGAATGAGACAAGCCCTATGGAAGGCGCGCCCCGCAAGGATTGGCGGCAGGACAGCCAAAAGCTTGACAAGCATCGCCCCGAGGTCGGGCCTCCCACAAAAGCGGCATGCGTCCACCGGACCCGGCGGGAGGCGCGCCCTCGCGGCGATTACAGGCCGAAGGTCTGCCCGAACGGCTGACCCCACCTAACCTGGATGGCAAGCCTCTCCGACGCCGGCGGCCCCACCTATCGCCCAGGATAAAGCTGAAGACTTTCCGCAACCCTAGAAACGCGCGAACTGCAGATAGCTTTGTGTGATCCAGTCACCCCAAAGCAGAGCGACCCACCCCGCAATCGCCAGGTACGGCCCGAAGGGGATAGGCGTATTGCTCTCGGCATTCTGGACCCGCAGCAGAATGCTTCCAAGCACAGCCCCTACCACCGACGACAGCAGAATGGTGAGCGGCAACACCTGCCAACCGCCCCATGCGCCCAGCATCGCGAGCAGCTTGAAATCGCCATAGCCCATACCTTCCTTGCCGGTCAGCAGCTTGAATAGCCAGTACACGGACCACAGGCTCAGGTACCCCGCCACCGCCCCCACAGCGCGCTCTCGAGGGAGACGAACAAACCGAAGTCATTGAGGATGAGCCCCAACCAAAGCAGCGGCAGCACCAGCGCATCGGGCAACAATTGATGATCGACATCGATCATGCTCATCGCCAGCAACCCCCAGGTCAGCAGCAGCATGGCACCCGCCTGCCAGGAGAAGCCGAAATGCCAGGCAACGTAGCCCGACAGCAGCCCGCACGCGAGTTCCACCAGCGGGTAGCGAGCACTGATCGGCGCCTTGCAGGACGAGCATTTGCCCCGCAACGCCAGCCAACTGAGCAGAGGAATGTTCTCCCACGAGCGAATCTCATGGCCGCAGCGCGGACAATGCGAGCCCGGCAGCAGAAGATTGAAGCGCTCGCCAGCCGGCTCCGGCGGGTATTCCAGATACTCCCGCGCCTGCATGCGCCAATCGCGCCGCATCATGACCGGCAAACGATGAATCACCACATTGAGAAAGCTGCCCACCAGCAATCCCACCAGGGCAGCGGACAAAACAAAGGCCAGCGCATGGCTGGCCAAGAATTCGAGCATCATTGATTATCCGACCACACTTCCCAACTGGAAGATCGGCAGGTACATCGCAATGATCAACCCCCTACCAGCACCCCCAAAACCGCCATGATCAAGGGCTCCATCAAAGTCGTAAGGTTATCCACCATGTTATCGACTTCAGCCTCATAGAAACTTGCCAATTTATCCAGCATTTCATCTAGCGAGCCGGACTCCTCGCCAATCGCCGTCATCTGAATAGCCATGGATGGGAAAATTCCCGTGGTACGCATGGAGAAATTGAGTTGCACACCGGAGGAGACATCATTACGAATCTTCCCGACTGCATTACGAAATACGACGTTCCCCGTTGCCCCGGAAACCGAATCCAGTGCATCAACCAGCGGTACGCCTGCCGCAAAGGTGGTCGATAGCGTCCGCGCATATCGCGCCACGACGGACTTGTAGAGAATATCGCCAACAATGGGCAGCTTGAGCAGAAGGCGATCAAGAGAATCACGGAGCTTCTCAGATCTTTTATAAGCGTGCTTGAACAAGAACACAGCAGCAAACAGCACGATGAACACCGCATACCACCACTCCTGCAGCCAACGCGAAAGCTCAACCACTATCATGGTAAAAGCAGGCAACTGGGCGCCGAAGCCCTCGAAAACACTCTCGAATTGCGGAACGACCTTAATCAGCAAGATCGCTGAAACGATGATAGCCACTACAATCACCGCAATAGGGTAAGTCATGGCCTTCTTGATCTTGGCCTTGAGTGCTTCAGTTTTTTCCTTGTAAGTAGCGACCCGATCCAATAGGGTTTCCAGCGCACCGGACTGCTCACCCGACTCCACTAGATTGCAATAAAGATCATCAAAATACTGCGGCTTCTTGCGTAACGAACCTGCAAAGCTGTTACCCGCCGCCACCTCCTGCTTGATCTCATCTACTAGCTTACGCATGTTGGGGTTATCAAATCCCTCACCGATGATGTCGAAGGATTGCAATAGCGGCACGCCGGCCTTCATCATCGTTGCCATCTGCCGAGTGAACAGTGCGATGTCCATCGGCGTGATTTTCTTGCCCGCGCCAAACAGCGAGACGGCTTTTTTACGAACCTTGAGCGGATTGATACCTTGCTTGCGAAGCTGCGCCTTGACCAGTGAAGGACTCTGGCCAGCCAGCTCTCCCTTGACCTTGCCACCTTTTCTGTCAGTGCCTTCCCAGGTAAAAACACTGGTTTTCAACGCTTTTTCCGCCATGGTTAATCCTTGGTCACGCGGTTGACTTCTTCCAGGCTGGTGACGCCACTCATGGCTTTGACCAGACCCGAAGTGCGCAGGTCATTGAAACCATCTTTGCGCGCCTGCAAGGCGATATCGATGGAATTACCTTCTTCCATGATAAGCCGCTGCAACGCCGGCGTGATTTTAACCACTTCATAAATACCGACACGCCCCTTGTAACCACCCTTGCAGCTATCGCAACCCACCGGCCCGTAGAGCTTGAAGGCACCAATTCTCTCTGCCGGGAACCCCTCCTTGATCAAGGCATCACGCGGCACATCGACCTCCTGCTTGCAACTGGGGCAAAGCTTGCGGGCCAACCGCTGGGCAATGATCAGGTTCACCGAAGTCGCAATGTTGAAAGCGGGCACCCCCATGTTGCGCAAACGCGTGAGTGTCTCCGCAGCACTATTGGTGTGCAGTGTCGACATCACCATATGTCCGGTCTGCGCCGCCTTGATGGCAATCTCGGCAGTTTCCAGGTCACGGATTTCGCCCACCATGATGATGTCGGGGTCTTGGCGAAGGAAGGCACGCAGCGCCTGAGCGAAATCCATGCCTTGCCGCGGATTGACGTTGACCTGGTTGATCCCCTCCAGGTTGATCTCCACTGGATCCTCGGCGGTGGAGATGTTTACGTCTACCGTATTGAGGATATTCAGACCCGTGTACAACGAAACCGTCTTACCCGAACCTGTCGGGCCAGTCACCAGAATCATGCCCTGTGGCTGCTTTAGAGCATTCATATAGAGCGCTTTCTGATCGTCCTCATAGCCGAGGGCATCAATACCCATCTGAGCGCTGGAAGAATCCAGGATCCGCATCACGATCTTCTCGCCCCACAGCGTGGGTACGTATTCACGCGAAAATCAATGGACTTGGTCTTGGAAACCTTCATCTTGATACGGCCGTCCTGCGGTTTGCGCCGCTCAGCAATATCCAGACTGGCCATGACCTTTAAACGCGCGGAGATTCGACTGACCAACTGCACCGGGGGGCGAGCCACTTCGTGCAACATGCCATCGGTACGAAAGCGCACACGATAACTCTTTTCGTACGGCTCGAAATGCAGGTCAGACGAACCACCCTTGATGGCATCCAACAGCATCTTGTTGACGAAGCGGACTACTGGGGCATCATCAGCTTCAGTGTGTTCTCCTGCATCATCCTTCGCATCTCCAGCCACCTCGACATCCAGATCATCCAGATCCGAACCGCTCAGCCCATCGAGCGCCGTACTGGCGGACTCGAAGAATTTCTCGATGGCCTCGCCAAGCCTGTCATCCTCGACCAGCACAGCCTCAACCGAAAGCCCAGTGTTGAACTGGATATCGCTGATGGCCTGGTGATTAGTTGGATCGGATACTGCCACATACAGCTTATTGCCACGGCGTTGCAATGGCAGCGCACGATGCTGGCGTACGAGCTTTTCGCTAACCAGGTCTTTGGGCTGGGTTTCCCTGTCCAGAGCCGCCAGATCAAAAAAAGGCACACCGAATTGCTCAGCGGCAATGTCGCCCAGCACACGCCCCTTGACCAGCTTGTTCTGCACCAGCCAGGTGACCAGCGGCACCTGATTACGCTGAGCCTGCAATTGCGCCTGTGCTGCGGCTTTTTCATCCAACTGGCCCGCCAGCACAAGCTGTCGAGCAAGACCACCGAGGGGAGCCGTTTCGTTCATGGGATCCAACCAAGACTGAAAGAATCGCTGCCTTATAACGCAGTTCCAACCATGAGCAAAACCCACCCAGAAAAAAGTGGCGCTTTTTGTCACATGCTGACCTCAAGCGCTATATAAGGTGCGATAGAAATCCCTGCCACTGGAAAAGCTGCAGTGCACTGTCGGAAGCCACCCACATATCAACCTCATATGGCCATCACGAAAAGTACTGCCCCGCCCACATGCTAAAGCCCCTAAGCATGCGCTCTATAGCGCCTGTTATAGGGGCCATCTCTCTACCAAGAAGAAATCCAACCACTTCAATCCGACACAGCTGCGTGCAAGCCAGCACATCCACACATCATCAAAAAAGTGAACCACCGCACATCAGTCCGCACTGACACGTCTTCTCCACATTATCTGGCACAGAAACTGCTCCTGTCATGCCGGGTCACGGACCTTACCAACACAGGAGCTTTTCCATGAAGTCCATCAAGAAGCAAAAAGGCTTTACCCTGATCGAATTGATGATTGTGGTTGCAATCATCGGCATTCTGGCTGCCATCGCTATTCCGCAGTTCAATGAATATCGTGCTAAAGCCAACGACTCCACCGCTCAGGCTGATGTGAAGAACTCCATCAGCGTAATGACTGCCGCTCAACGTTAAGGGTGACACAAATGAAAAAGAATCTGCTGGCTTTGATTGCTGCTTCCACTCTTATGTGTGCCTCTTCGGCTATGGCAGCTCCGACCAAAATAGATAGCGGCGAACCAATCACCACCACTGAATGTGCCATTTTGGGTGATACGGTTCGCCTGAATCTCTCCAAGGGCGTGTTTGGCGCATATAATTGCGACGAAGCCTTAACGCCATTAACGTTGGCGCCTGCCATACAACGGGTAGCCGTAGCACCAGCCTAACTTGCGCTCAAATTGGCGTGGATGCTGCTGGTGATGCGACCTACAACGACGCTCAATGCAACGCCAGCAATATCGGCGAGGTCGTGACCGTAGCCAACCCCAGCTACCGTGGCTTCCGTGCTTCCAGCACAGGTGGGACTGTTGGAGCCCAATCGTTGAGCAGCAACTGCGCTGATGGCGTACCTGAAGCTCAACTGGTCAACTTCCAGTAATAATCTTGACGCCATTGCTTTAGGTGGCAGGCCGTGGGGCTTTCCTCCACGGCCTTTTTATTGGAGCCCCAATAAAGCTCAATGGAGGAACGCGATGAAATCCGATATATTAGGTTTCACGCTGATTGAGTTAATGATCGTGGTAGCGATCATCGGTATATTGGCCGCCTTGGCAATCCCCCAGTTCTCGGAATATCGAGCCAAAGCCAATGATAGCAATGCCCAGGCAGATGTCAGGAATGCCGTTTGGATTATGGCATCCTCTATTGACAAATAAGTTGCATCAATCTTTTAGAGCCACCTGAGAGAAAATAAATCTAACTCTCACTTCCTGCACCATTGACCGAAGGCCTGAGCAAGGAATTACAATCATTACCTGCCCCCTCAACCGCTATGACTAGCTACCACTCATGCTCTCTTCACCAAACATTCCGACCGGTCTCCGCCTTGCCCTTCGCGCCCGCTTTGGCTGGTTGACTAGCTGCTCATTACTCATGCTGTTCCTCACAGTGTTGTTGTCCGCCCAGTTCAGTGGCAGGCAGCCAGCCACTGTAGCTCTAGATATCGGCCTTTCGGTCATTCGCCTACTGTTGCCACTGGTCTTGATCCTGATGGTCCAAGAGTTGGTCTCTCGCGAGTTCGACCGACGTTATTTCCTTAACACTCTGACCTACCCATGCCCACGACATAGCCTCTTGCTTGGCCGCTTTATCGCCATCGCAACTCTGATCTTAGGACTTCTATTACTACTTGCCGGAGCGCTGGCAGTTCTGGTCTGGCTAATCGACCAAGCTACGCACAAGGCACACCGGTCGCACTGGATCATCACTACCTCATAACCATCGCATTTATCGGCCTCGATGTGTTACTACTGACGGCCGTCGCCGCTCTACTCGCTGTGCTCGCATCCACCCCCAGTTTCGTATTGGTCGGCACTTTCGGCTTTATGTTTATCGCGCGTTCGTTCGGCGCCATCACCGAACTGCTGACCCGCAACACCATGGTGGTAGGCGACGCCGAGAGTTACCGCTCCGGCATCACGCTTTTGAGCTATCTGCTACCCGACCTCGGAGCACTAGATGTACGCATGGTTGCGCTTTACGGCAAGCTCGAATTCCTGCCAGCCGATTGGCCCTGGCTGGTGCTTTCGAACCTGACCTACACGGTTGGTTTGCTGGCCTTGGCCGTTTGGGTCTTGCAGCGCAAGCGCTTCGCCTGACATGTACAAGCATCACTCGCTATATCTGGCTGCTTTGGGTTTCACCCTGTTCGTCGTCGTTGCCGCCTGGCGCGCCCAGCAACCAGTAGTGCTGACGCCGCAATTCCTCCCTGATCGAGTAGTGATACCCGCACCTCTTCTAGTCGCGCTGCATGGCGGTGATCGTTTCCTGGCCGCCGATCTCGAAACCATACGCCTGGCTGCGACCGGTATGGATGACCGGGGCGTCGATATCGGCTATCTGGTTCGTGCCCAACGGGAAGTCGCCCAGCTCAATCCCTGCCATGAAGACAACTATTATCTGGCTAACGGCCTGCTCACTTGGGGCGGCGCGGTGGATGATGGCAACAAGGTACTGCAAGCCGCAGTCGATTGTCGGTTCTGGGACGAAATTCCGCCGTTCTTCTATGGCATCAATCTGGCATTCTTCCACCGCGACAATGAGCACGCTGCACGCGTGTTGGAGATCGGAGCACAGCGATCACCAGAAAACGCTGCCGCCATGCAAAAACTGGCCGTGATGCTTCGGGCGGAGCAATTTGCCGATGAGCGCCTGGCACTGAACTACTTGAAGCAGCAACGTGACGGTGCATCGGATACTAAGCTACGCGACATGCTCGATAAACGCGTTATTCGACTACAAGGCTTGATTGACCTGCGTGAGGCGCAGCGTCATTACGAAGCGGCATATGGCCACTGCCCGAACTACAGTCGCTGGTCGGTCGAGGCATCGTGGGCGAGCTGCCCCGTGACCCTCTACGCCTCGGCTATGAGCTTCGCAATGGCCACATTGAACTGAAAAAACTGAAGATTGCCGGCATGGAGGAACAGCCTTGAGCGCAGCGGTGGAGTTTCACGGCGTCAGCCATACTTTCAGAGTAAAGGGCAAACAGATCCAAGCGGTGCGCGACGTGAGCTTCAGCCTTTCCGAAGGAGAGGTATTCGGCTTCGTCGGCCCTAACGGCGCCGGAAAGTCCACGACCATCAAGATCATGCTGGACATCATCAACGACTACCAAGGCAAAGTGACACTATACGGCAGCGATGCACACCAAGCCGCATCGCGCCGGGATGTTGCCTATGTGCCGGAGGCACCGGCGCTGTATGACCAGTTCACACCACTGGAAATCCTGCGCATGGGCCTTTCGATGAACGGCATCAAGCGGCCCGACGCCAATGCCTGGTGCATGGGCTGGCTAGAGCGCTTTTCCGTCGCCGAGTATGCCAAGCGAAGAATTCGACATCTATCGAAGGGCAACGTACAGCGCACGGCGCTGGCTCATGCGATGGCTGTGGAACCACGGCTGCTGATTCTCGACGAACCACTGTCCGGCCTGGACCCAGTAGGCCGAAAGGATGTGGTCGACATTCTCAATGAATATAAGAAACAGGGAGGTGCGATATTTTTCACCTCCCACGTTCTTCACGATGTCGAGCGAATCGCTGACCGCTTCGGCTTCATCAACAAAGGCCAACTGCTGACCGTCCGCTCGCCTCGCGAACTGGCCGCCGAACGTGCCAGCCATTTCATCCTGCGTTATCAGGCGGAGCAGCCATTGAAGCCAACCTGCACGCTTCTACGCCCGGGTGAGTTCGAATGCGAAATGGAGCAATCCGAGCTACCCGCCGCCATTGCACAGCTCAACAGTATCGGCGGGCATTTGCTAACCGCTCAGCCAGCAGCTTCATTGGAAAGCGTCTTCTTCCGCATTCTGGCCGAAGCATCCTAAGCACCGGGTTGCCGCAAGCCACACAGGATAAGAACGCCACAGGCGCTTTCGACGCTCGCCCCAAATCGGCAGATGTCACGTCCGAGATCATGCCCCTAAACAAAACGCCCTGCATCGGCAGGGCGTTTTTCCGCGGGTTTAGATCGCCCCACGCTCACGCAGCAACTGAATCACCTGCCTTACCCCCTCCTCCAGCGTCGACGTTTCGGTATCGACCACCAGATCCGCATTCAGCGGCACATCGTAGGGGAAGGACTCACCCGGGATGTTGTCACCACCTGCGGCGTACAGCCCCTGCGGATCGCGCCCGCGGCAGGCCTGCGGCGAAGCCTGGGTATAGACGGTGATCAGCCGATCGTCGCCGATCAGCGCCCTGGCCTGTTCGCGGCCTTCGGCATCCGGGGCGACGAAAGCCGCCAGGGTGATCAGGCCGGCCTCGTTGAACTGTCGTGCCACATGGGCAGCGCGGCGCCAGTTCTCGGTGCGACCGGCACGATCCTGCTGCAGGCCCTTGTTCAGGTCGTGGCGCAGGTTCTGGCCATCCAGGACGTAGACCGCACGCCCCATGTCGAACAGCTTGCGTTCCACCGCATAGGCCAAGGTGCTCTTGCCGGCACCGGACAGGCCGGTGAACAGCACGGTAGCCGGCTGCTGGCCGAAGCGTGTGGCGCGCTCTTCAGTGGAGACATGCGCCAGCGCACCGTGATGTCCGCCGGTACCATGGGCGACCGGCTCGGCGATGATCATGCCGGCGCCGACGGTACCGTTGGTAAGGCGATCGATGACGATGAAAGCACCGGTGGTGCGGTTCTGCACGTAGCCGTCCAGAGCGATCGGCGCATCCAGACTGACCTTGACCTTGCCGATCTCGTTGAGCTGCAGACTGCTCGCCGCGCCCTGCTCCAGCGTGTTCACATCCACCTTGTGAGTGATGCTGGCAATCGAGCCTGGCACGTAGCTGGTGGCACGCTTGATGTCGTACTTCTTGCCCGGCAGCATCGGCTCTTCACCCATCCATACCAGCATGGCCTCGAAGCTGTCGGCGATGCGCGGGCGGTTGTCGGCATGCACCAGCATGTCGCCGCGGGAGACGTCGATCTCGTCTTCCAGGGTCAGGGTGATGGCCTCGCCCGGCGTGGCCTGCTCCAGTTCGCCGTCGAAGGTGACGATGGATTTCACCCGGCTGATCTTGCCGGACGGCAACACCGCGATCTCGTCACCCTTGCGCACGATGCCGCTGGCCAGGGTGCCGGCAAAGCCACGGAAATTGAGGTTGGGCCGATTGACGTACTGCACCGGGAAGCGCAGGTCGTCGAAGTTGCGATCGCCGGCGATCTCGACGCTTTCCAGGATTTCCATCAGCGACTGGCCATCGTACCAGGGCGCGCGCTCGCTCCGATTGACCACGTTGTCGCCCTTGAGCGCGGACATCGGCACGAAGTGCAGCGAGGACGGTTTCAACTCGATACGCTCGGCGAAGGCGAGGTAGTCGGCCTTGATCTTCTCGAAGACGTCCTGATCGAAGTTCATCAGGTCCATCTTGTTGACGGCGACGACGATGTGCTTGATGCCCAGTAGCGAGGTGATGAAGCTGTGGCGCTTGGTCTGGGTCTGCACACCGTAGCGGGCGTCGACCAGGATGATCGCCAGGTCGCAGGTGGATGCGCCGGTGGCCATGTTGCGCGTGTACTGCTCGTGGCCGGGCGTGTCGGCGATGATGAACTTGCGCTTGGCGGTGGAGAAATAGCGGTACGCGACATCGATGGTGATGCCCTGTTCGCGCTCGGCCTGCAGGCCGTCGACCAGCAGCGCCAGATCGACATCCTCACCGGTGGTGCCGACCTTCTTCGAATCACGGGTGATGGCCTCGAGATGGTCCTCGTAGATCATCTTGGAATCGTGCAGCAGACGCCCGATCAGGGTGCTCTTGCCGTCGTCGACGTTGCCGCAGGTGAGGAAACGCAGCAGTTCCTTGCGCTCATGCTGCGCAAGGTAGGCGAGGATGTCGGCGGAAATCAGGTCGGATTGGTGGGACATTGGCTTCTCCAAGCTGGAAGCTGGAAGCTGGAAGCTGGAAGTAACAGCCACAGCGTCGACAGCTTGCGCTCTGCTATAGATCTATAAATCGTGACGAATGGTCTGAATCAGGCTGGACAGCATGGCGGCGATTTCACGAGTTTCCTGAATGCTCGGCCTTGCGAACTCCTCAGCTACGAAGCCTGCCTCACGACCTATATAAAGTTGCGTTCGCAATTCTGCACAAGAGCCGTTGGCAATCAGCAGGAACCGCACCTTCTCCCTAATACCCTCCCAGCTCATGCCTTCGGCAATATTGCTGGGAATCGATAATCCCGAGCGGGTGACTTGATCCTTAAAACCCAACTCACGGGAGTTTCTCAGGTGCTGATAAAGCGCTACCGACAATCTCGCTGAGCGTTTCCATACGTCCAGTTTCTCGAAATCCACGCAGCACTCCTGCTCTTTTGGCTTCAAGCTTCCAGCTTAAAGCTCTCGGCTTCCGGCTGTTGTTAAAAGTATCCCTGCCGCTTCTTCTCCTCCATCGACCCGGCGGCATCGTGTCGATGACGCGGCCCTGGCGCTCGGAGGTGCGGGTCAGGAGCATTTCCTGGATGATCTCCGGCAGGCTGGTGGCGGTGGACTCCACCGCGCCGGTCAGCGGGTAGCAGCCGAGGGTGCGGAAGCGCACCATGCGTTTTTCGATACGGGACTTTTCCTCGTCGGAAAGATGCTCGAGGATGCGCTCGTCGTCGATCATGATCAGCGTGCCGTTCTTCTCGATGACTTCGCGCTCGGCGGCGAAATACAGCGGCACGATCGGGATCTGCTCGAGATAGATGTATTGCCAGATGTCCAGCTCGGTCCAGTTGGACAGCGGGAAGACGCGAATCGACTCGCCCTTCTTCACCTTGCCGTTGTAGAGATTCCACAGCTCGGGACGCTGATTCTTCGGGTCCCAGCGATGCTTGCTGTCGCGGAAGGAATACACGCGCTCCTTGGCCCGGGACTTCTCCTCATCGCGGCGGGCACCGCCGAACGCGGCATCGAAGCCGTATTTGTCCAGCGCCTGCTTGAGCCCCTCGGTCTTCATCACGTCGGTGTGCTTGGCACTGCCGTAGGTGAAGGGGTTCATATCCTGGGCGACGCCCTCCGGATTGACGTGGGTGATGAGATCGAGCCCCATCTCCGCGACCATCTTGTCGCGGAAGCGATACATTTCCTGGAATTTCCAGCGGGTGTCGACGTGCATCACCGGGAAGGGCAGCTTGCCCGGAAAGAAGGCCTTGCGGGCCAGGTGCAGCATCACGGCCGAATCCTTGCCGATGGAGTAGAGCATCACCGGGTTGTCGAACTCCGCGGCGACCTCGCGGATGATATGGATGCTTTCCGCCTCCAGCTGTTTCAGATGCGTCAGTTTATCGACCATGACTACTCACGAATTGGCAAGTGGGACGGCCGGCCGGCCGCTCGAAGTGGCGCAAACTCTAACACGGCTTTAGATTCTAATCAGGCCAGCTGTTAGACCTAAAACTTCTAGATTTATACCGATGCTGCTGATCGGCGCCCGACCTTCCGAATCCGAGGCGCCATGGCGCCTGCCAGAGCTCAAGCCGGATTCGGACAGTCGATGAACAGGTGTTCGATGGCAAACCGATGCGCAAGGTAGTCGCCCAGGGCACGAACGCCATAACGCTCGGTGGCATGGTGGCCGGCCGCAAAGAAGCTCAGACCATTTTCCCGTGCGATATGCACCGTGGGCTCGGAGATTTCCCCCGTGAGGTAGGCATCCACTCCTGCCGCAACCGCCTGTTCGATATAGCCCTGGGCTCCGCCGGTACACCAGGCGATGCGCCGGATCGGGCCTTCGCCCTCGATCATCAACGGCTCGCGACCGAGCGCTTCGTGCACCCGGCGCAGGAAGTCCACCGGCGCCAGGGGTGTTTCCAGCGAGCCGACCAGGCCCACCGAGCACGGATTGTCCGGCTCCAGCGACCCTTCGACGGTAAGCCCGAGCAATTCAGCCAGCTGGACGTTGTTGCCGACCTCGGGATGGACGTCGAGTGGCAGATGGTAGGCCAGCAAGCTGATATCGTTGGCCAGCAACGTCTTCAAGCGCCGCTGCTTCATGCCGACGATGCGTGCGTCCTCGTTCTTCCAGAAATAGCCGTGATGGACCAGCACCACGTCGGCCTGCGCCTCGACGGCGGCATCCAGCAGCGCCTGACTGGCCGTCACACCGCTGACGATCCGCCGCACCTGGGGGCGCCCCTCGACCTGCAGACCATTGGGACAGTAATCGGCGATTCTGGCGGCATTCAGGTAGCGGTCCGCTTCTTCGACCAGGGTGGTCAGCGCAATGGCCATGAAAAAAAACCTCTTGGGTGATGCCGCGGTGCCCGCGGCGCAACGTGCGGCCCACGAGTGGGTGCGACAAATCTGCACGCACGAAGCTGCAATTCAGCTTCAGCTTCGTATAATGCCGCCACCTTAAGGGGCGCTCCCTGCGCTCGCAACTCTGTCCGGACCCCAAGCGATGTTCAATGCCCTGCGTTTCCTTGGCTGGCCGTTGCTGGTCGGCGTACTCGTAGCCCTGCTGATCATCCAGCGCTATCCGCATCTGGTGGGCATCCAGGAGCAGAGCATCGGGCTGCAGCAGGCACCGTTGAAAGCCACGGCCCCGCAACAAGGTCCCTATTCGTATGCCAACGCGGTATCGGACGCCGCCCCGGCGGTGGCCAATCTCTATACCACCAAGGTGATCGAAAAGACCGAACGGCAGCCCCTGGCCAAGGACCCGCTCTTCCAGCGCTTCTTCAGCGACAACCTGCCGAGGCAGCAACGCATGGAGTCCAGCCTGGGCTCTGCGGTGATCATGAGCTCGGAAGGCTACCTGCTGACCAACAACCACGTGACCTCCAATGCCGAGCAGATCGTGGTGGCGCTCAAGGATGGCCGCGAGACACTGGCACGGGTGATCGGCAGCGATCCCGAGACGGACCTTGCGGTATTGAAGATCGATCTTGCCAACCTGCCGGTGATCACCCTCGGTCATTCGGACCGGATTCGCGTCGGCGACGTCACCCTGGCCATCGGCAATCCGTTCGGCGTCGGCCAGACGGTGACCATGGGCATCATCAGCGCAACCGGACGCAACCAGCTGGGCCTCAATACCTACGAGGATTTCATCCAGACCGATGCGGCGATCAACCGGGGCAACTCCGGCGGCGCGCTGGTGGACACCGGCGGCAACCTGATCGGCATCAACACGGCGATCATCTCCGAGTCCGGCGGTTCCCAGGGTATCGGTTTCGCCATCCCGGTGAAGCTCGCGCTGGAGGTGATGAAATCGATCATCGAGCACGGCCAGGTGATCCGCGGCTGGCTGGGGGTCGAGGTGCAGTCGCTGACCCAGGAACTCGCCGAATCCTTCGGCCAGGAGGGGCGCCCCGGCATCGTGGTGGCCGGCGTTTACCGGGACGGCCCGGCCGAACGCGCTGGCCTGCAGCCGGGTGATCTGATCCTCAGCATCGACGGCGTGCAATCGGCCGACGGGCGCAGCTCGATGAACCAGGTCGCCCGGACCCGGCCGGGCGACAAGATCGACATCGATATCCTGCGCAACGGCAAGCCGCTGACGCTGACGGCCGAAGTGGGCATACGTCCGCCGGTGAACACCGCGCCGAAGTAGGCGCCAAAAGCCGAAGCTTGAAGCTTCAAGCTCAAAAAGCATCGCCCCGAGGGCGGGCCTCCCACAAAAGCAGCGAGCCACCACCGAAGCAGCAAGTGCACACCGCCCCTCTGTGGGAGGCGCGACCTCGCGGCGATGCAGGCCGCAGGCCTGCCCGATGCCCCGCTACAGCAAGCAGCTCATGCTAGCCGAGCGCGTCCAGCAGCGCCTGGTTCTGTTCCGGCGTACCGATGGTGATGCGCAGGAACTGTTCGATGCGCGGATGCCTGAAGTGACGGACGATAACGCCCTGTTCGCGCAGGCTGGCGGCGATCCCGGCGGCATCGTGCTGCGGGTGGCGGGCGAAGATGAAGTTCGCCGCCGAAGGCAGCACCTCGAATCCTTTCCCCTGCATGGCCGTCACTACCGCCTCGCGGCTGGCGATCACCTGCCGGCAGGTCTGCTGGAAATATGCCCGGTCCTCGAAGGCCGCGGCCGCGCCGGCGATGGCGATACGGTCCAGCGGATAGGAATTGAAACTGTTCTTGATCCGCTCCAGCGCCTCGATCAGATCCGGATGACCGACCGCCAGGCCGACGCGCAGCCCGGCCAGCGAACGGGACTTGGACAGCGTCTGCGTCACCAGCAGGTTCGGATAGCGATCGACCAGCGCGATGGCCGATTCGCCGCCGAAATCGACATAGGCCTCGTCCACCAGCACCACGGAATCGGTATTGGTCTGCAGCAGCCGCTCGATGGCCTCCTGCGCCAGCAGGCAACCGGTCGGCGCATTCGGGTTGGGGAAGATGATGCCGCCGTTCGGACGCTGATAATCGGCCACATCGATCTGGAACTGCTCGTTCAGCGCGATGGTTTCGTAGTCGATGCCGTAGAGCCCGCAATAGACCGGATAGAAACTGTAGGTCACGTCGGGGAACAGCAGCGGACGACCATGCTGGAACAAGCCGTGGAAGGCATGCGCGAGCACCTCGTCGGAACCGTTGCCGACGAACACCTGGGCCGGCCGCACGCCGTAGTAATCGGCCACCGCCTGCTTGAGGCGCTCGCCGTTGGGGTCCGGATACAGCCGCAGGTTGTCGTTGAGCTCCGCCTGCATCGCCGCGATCGCCCTGGGCGACGGGCCGTAGGGATTCTCGTTGGTATTGAGCTTGACCAGCTTGCTCAGCTTAGGCTGCTCACCCGGCACGTAGGGCACCAGGTCATTGACGAAGGGGCTCCAGAACTTGCTCATCCGCCCTTCTCTCCTCGAATGTGGTCGGTTTGCCGTAGGGTGGAAAACCGCGAAATGTTTTCCACCCAGTGACGTCAGGTGGAAAAGGCCTGCGGCCGTTTTCCACCCTACGACTTACTTGATCCGGTACTCGGCGCTGCGGGCGTGGGCGGTCAGCGATTCGCCGCGCGCCAGCACCGAGGCGACCTTGCCCAGGTTCGACGCACCTTCGGCCGAGCAGTTGATGATCGACGAGCGCTTCTGGAAGTCGTACACGCCCAGCGGCGACGAGAAACGCGCGGTGCCCGAGGTCGGCAGCACGTGGTTGGGCCCGGCGCAGTAGTCGCCCAGCGCCTCGGCGGTGTAGCGGCCCATGAAGATCGCGCCGGCATGGCGGATCTGCGGCAACCACTGCTCCGGCTCGGCGACCGACAGTTCCAGGTGCTCCGGGGCGATGCGGTTGGCCACCTCGATGGCCTGCTGCATGTCGGCAACCTGGATCAGCGCGCCACGCCCCTCGATGGAGATGCGCGCGATATCAGCGCGCTCCAGGGTCGGCAGCAGGCGCGCGATGCTCTCGGCAACCTTGTCGAGGAACGCCGCGTCCGGGCTGACCAGAATCGATTGCGCATCCTCGTCGTGCTCGGCCTGGGAGAACAGGTCCATGGCGATCCAGTCCGGATCGGTCTGGCCGTCGCAGACCACGAGGATCTCCGAAGGCCCGGCGATCATGTCGATACCGACCTTGCCGAACACGTGGCGCTTGGCGGTGGCGACGTAGATGTTGCCCGGGCCGACGATCTTGTCCACCGGCGGCACGCTCTCGGTGCCATAGGCCAGGGCAGCGACGGCCTGGGCACCGCCGATGGTGAACACCCGGTCGACGCCGGCCAGGGCAGCGGCGGCGAGCACCAGCTCGTTGATCTCGCCACGCGGGGTCGGCACCACCATGACCACTTCCGGCACCCCGGCGACCTTGGCCGGAATCGCGTTCATCAGCACCGACGAGGGATAGGAGGCCTTGCCGCCCGGCACGTAGAGCCCGGCGCGATCCAGCGGAGTGACCTTCTGCCCGAGCACGGTGCCGTCGGCCTCGGTGTAGGTCCAGGAATCCTGCTTCTGCTTCTCGTGGTAGCTGCGCACCCGCTCGGCGGCGACTTCCAGGGCCTGGCGCTGCGCCGGGGTGATGCGCTCGAGCGCCTGCTCGAGGCGCGCGCGCGGCAGGATCAGGTCGGCCATCGCGGCGACTTCCAGCCCGTCGAAGCGCTGGGTCAGCTCGACCAGCGCCGCATCGCCGCGCTCGCGCACGGCCTGGATGATCTCCAGCACCCGCTGATTGACGCCGTCGTCGGACACGCTTTCCCAGCTCAGCAGATGATCCAGATGCCGGGCGAAATCGGCATCGGCAGCGTTGAGTCGGCGAATGGCGGTGGGAGCGGTCATGGCGGGCCTCATGGTTGGCTAAGCATCGAAAACTGCATACGACGAATCGGAAGGCAGGCTCTCAGGCGCCGCTAGAATATCAAGCCCACCGTGCGGGCACCCGAGAATTTCGGCTATGACACGGATAGGCAGGCGCGGTGGCAACCGCGAAGCGTATCAATGCCGATGCTGCTCGACAGCGGCCTGCAGCGTATCGATCAGCGCCTGGATGCGCGCGTGCTGCATCTTCATCGAGGCCTTGTTCACCACCAGCCGCGAGCTGATGGTGGCGATCAGTTCCTGCGGCTCCAGGCCATTGGCGCGCAGCGTGTTGCCGGTATCGACCACGTCGATGATCTTGTCGGCCAGACCTACCAGCGGCGCCAGTTCCATCGAGCCGTAGAGCTTGATGATGTCGACCTGGCGGCCCTGCTCGGCGTAGTAGCGCTTGGCGACGTTGACGAACTTGGTCGCCACCCGCAGCCGGCCCTTGGGTTCCGGTGCGCCGACCCGGCCTGCAGTCATCAGCTTGCAGTTGGCGATCTTCAGGTCCAGCGGCTCGTAGAGGCCCTGGCCGCCGTATTCCATCAGCACGTCCTTGCCGGCCACGCCGAGGTCGGCCGCACCATGCTCGACATAGGTGGGCACGTCGGTGGCGCGGACGATCAGCAGGCGCACGTCATCCTGGCTGGTCGGGATGATCAGCTTGCGGCTCTTGTCCGGGTTCTCGGTCGGCACGATACCGGCCGCGGCCAGCAGCGGCAGGGTGTCGTCGAGGATGCGGCCTTTCGACAGGGCGATGGTGAGCATTGCGTTAATCCTTGGGTTGCGCGCGTTCGGCGGTCAAAAGCTGGCTCTTAAGGACAAGGACAAATTATCCATGACCTTTATTCCTGTAGGAGCAGGCCATGCCTGCGAACAAATCCCGCACACAAGCGTGGCTGCCTTTCGCGGGCATGGCCCGCTCCTACGGAGACCGTTCACCACAGTACGTTCTCTGCTCCTAGCCCGGCACGCGGCGAATCTTCGCGCCCAGCAGCTGCAGCTTCTCCTCGATGCATTCGTAGCCACGGTCGATGTGGTAGATGCGATCGATCAGCGTATCGCCCTCGGCCACCAGGCCGGCGATCACCAGGCTGGCGGAAGCGCGCAGGTCGGTCGCCATGACCGGGGCGCCCTTGAGCCGCTCGACGCCGGTGACGACGGCGGTGTTGCCCTCGACCAGGATCTGCGCGCCCATGCGGTTCATTTCGTAGACGTGCATGAAGCGATTTTCGAAAACCGTTTCGATCACCGTGCCGGTGCCTTCGGCGATGGCGTTGAGGGCGATGAACTGCGCCTGCATGTCGGTGGGGAATGCCGGGTATGGCGCGGTGCGCACGTTCACGGCCTTGGGCCGCTTGCCCTTCATGTCCAGCTCGATCCAGTTGCTGCCG
Organism: Pseudomonas sp. BAY1663; assembly: GCF_000582595.1. Lineage (NCBI taxonomy): Bacteria > Pseudomonadati > Pseudomonadota > Gammaproteobacteria > Pseudomonadales > Pseudomonadaceae > Pseudomonas > Pseudomonas sp. BAY1663. The sequence goes on along the minus strand of NZ_AZSV01000012.1, from coordinate 12,276 downwards.
GCATCGATATGCGCGCCCGCCTCGACCAGCTTGTGCAGCACGGCTTCGAGCAGGGTCGCATCGGTGTCCTTCAGGCGCACCCGCCCGCCGGTCGCCGCGGCGGCCACCAGATAGGTGCCGGTCTCGATGCGGTCGGGCATCACGCTGTAGCGGCCGCCGCCGAGGCGCTTGACGCCGTCGATGACGATGGTATCGGTGCCGGCGCCGCTGATCTTCGCACCCATGGCGTTGAGGAAGTTGGCCAGGTCGACCACTTCCGGCTCGCGCGCGGCGTTTTCCAGCACGCTGCGGCCATTGGCCAGAGCGGCGGCCATCATGATGTTCTCGGTACCGGTCACGCTCACGGTATCGAAGAAGAAGTGCGCACCGCGCAGGCCGCCGGCCGGCGCCTTGGCCTTGATGTAGCCGCCTTCCACTTCGATCTGCGCGCCCATGGCCTCGAGACCGCGGATGTGCAGGTCGACCGGACGCGAGCCGATGGCGCAGCCGCCCGGCAACGCTACTTCGGCCTCGCCGAAACGCGCCACCATCGGGCCGAGCACCAGGATAGAGGCGCGCATGGTCTTCACCAGCTCATAGGGCGCGACCAGGGTCTTGATGCTGCTGGCATCGACCTCGACGCTGAGCTTCTCGTCGATGATCGGCTGCACGCCCATGCGGCCGAACAGCTCGATCATGGTGGTGATGTCGTGCAGGTGCGGCAGGTTGCAGACGGTAACCGGGGTGTCGGCCAGCAGGGTGGCGGCCAGGATCGGCAGGGCGGAGTTCTTCGCGCCGGAGATGCGAATCTCGCCATCGAGCGAATGCCGCCGGTAATGATCAGTTTGTCCATGGATGTTCCCGTAACCCGCAGGCCGGAAGGCCTGTCGAAGGGGCGGCGCAGTCGCTGGCGACGCGCTCGGCCTTGGTATGAATGGATGTCGCCGGCTGGCGCCCGCTCAGGCGCGCCCGGCCCAGTCGGTACGACTGAAGAATTTCATGGTGACGGCGTGAATGCTGCCGTCGGCGATCCAGGGATTGAGATGAGCATAGATCTGCTGCTGGCGCTTGACCGGGCTCAGGCCGGCCAGCTCGTCGCTGATCACGTTGAGCTGGAAGTTGCAGCCTTCGCCTTCCACTTCCACCTGGGCTCCCGGAAGCTTCTCTTCCAGGAAATTCTTCACTTCTAGGGCCTGCATGTTCAACCTCGATCGGCGCAGGACGCGCACGGGCCGGCCATCATACAAAAAAGCCCGAAGGCTGCGAACCCCGATCCGCGCCGAACCGACGCAAGCGTCTCAATCCAGCGTCTCGGCCGCCTGCTCGCTGCGCTCGCGCGGCGGCCGGGCACTGTCGCCCTGCACAGCCGGAAAGCGCGAGGAGGCGAAGCGCACCACCAGGATCGCCAGCGCCAGCAGCAGGATCGCACCGGAGACGTAGACCACGCCCATGTCGGGACGATGATGATGCGAGACGTCGGAAATCAGCAGGCGGGTCAGTGCGGTGATCGCCACGTAGATGAGGAAGCGCACCGGCATGTGGTTGGTCTTGAAATAGATGCCAACCATGGCGCCCAGCTCGAGGTAGATGAACAGCAGGAGGATGTCATCGACCGTGATGTGGCCCTTCTCGACCATGCCGAGGAACGCCATGACGGCCGCCCAAGCCGTCACGCCGCCGATGGCGAACAGCGCCAGGTAGTGGAAGCTCTCGACCAGCAGGTTGCCCAGCGCTTCGGCGAGCGCATGGACGCCTTCGCGCAGATTCTCGGCCCAGCGCATCTTCATTCGGCGGTTCCTTCGAGCGAAGCGCTGCCCAGCGGCAGGATATCCAGCAGGCCGGACACGCCGGCGATCTTCTGCATGTCTTCGGGCAGGCCGCTGATGTGCAGCGCGATGCCTGCAGCGCGGGCATCGCGCATGAAGGCCAGCAGCAGCGACAAGCCGACACTGCTGGACTTCTCGACCGCCGAGCAATCCAGCGTCAGCGCATCTCGAGCGTCGCCGATCAGCGCCCGGCCGGCCTCGCGTAGCGCCGGGCCACTGCGATAGTCCAGCACGCCGGTCAGGCGCAGCACGCCGTCCGCGCCCCGCTCGATACTGCCGTCAGTCATTGCCGGCAGCCTGCTGACCGGCCTCGGTGTCCTTGGCCCGCGCCACCACCTCGGCCCAGCCGTCGATGGTCTTGTCCAGATCGCCACCGTTGCGCTGCATGGAATCGGCGAACTGGTCACGGAACAGCTTGCCGATGTTGATGCCGTTGATGATCACGTTGCGCACGCGCCACTCGCCATCGTTGACCATGGTGTAGGACACCGGATAGACCTCGCCCTGGCGCCCGACCACTTCCATGCCGACGCTGGTGCGCTTGGGATCCTGCTTGCCGCTGGGCGGCAGCACGCGAATCTGCTGGTTGTTGTACTCCAGCAGGGCATTGCCGTAGAACTGCATCAGGCTGCGCTTGAAGTTCTCCTGGAAGCGCGTCATCTGCTCGGGCGTGGCGTTGCGCGAATATCTCACCGTCATGATGCTGCGCGAGATGCCGTCGGCGTCGACCACCGGGCCGAGGATCTCGTTCAGCGAATCGTAGAAGGCCGCCGGATCGCTGCGGTATTGCTCCTTGTTGGCCTTGAGGTCGGCCAGCAGTTCATCGGTGGTCCGCTGGATCACCTGGTGGGCGCTCAGGGCCGCATGGGAGACCAGAGGCAGTACGGCCAGCAGCACCAGCAGGCCGCGACGCAGGGCAGTCATCATGGAAAGTTACTCCTTGTTAACCGAATTGAGCAGGAACTTGCCGATCAGGTCCTCGAGCACCAGCGAGGACTGGGTGTCCTGGATGGTGTCGCCGTCCTTGAGCAGCTCGTCGTCGCCGCCGACACTGATGCCGATGTACTTCTCGCCCAGCAGGCCGGCGGTCAGGATCGATGCCGTGGAGTCGGCCGGCAGGATGTCCACGTCCTGCTGGATTTCCAGGGTCACGCGACCGGTGTAGCTGTCGCGGTCCAGATCGATCGCCGTGACCTTGCCGATCGTCACGCCGGCCATGGTCACTTTGGATCGGACCGTCAAACCGGCGATATTGTCGAAATAGGCATACAGTTTATAAGTATCGGCGTTGCCGACGCTCAGCCCGCTGACACGCAGCGACAGCAGCAACAGGGCCAGCAGGCCGGCGAGCAGGAACAGGCCGACACCCATTTCCAGTGTGCGGATACGCATCAGAAATCTCCAAACATCAATGCGGTCAGAATGAAATCGAGGCCGAGCACCGCCAGCGAGGCGTATACCACGGTGCGGGTCGTGGCCCGGCTGATACCCTCGGACGTCGGCTCGCAGTCGTAGCCCTGGAACACCGCGATCCAGGTGACCACCAGCGCGAACACCAGGCTCTTGGTCACGCCATTGAGCACGTCCGAATGGAAGTCGACGCTGTTCTGCATATTGGCCCAGAACGAGCCCTCGTAGACGCCGAGCCAGTCCACGGCGACCATCGCCCCGCCCCAGATGCCAACCACGTTGAAGATCAGCGTCAGCAACGGCAGCGAGATGAAGCCCGCCCACAGACGCGGGGCGATGATGTACTTGAGCGGATCGACGCCGATCATCTCTAGGCTCGAGAGCTGCTCGGTGGACTTCATGTTGCCGATCTCGGCCGCCAGCGCGGAGCCGGCGCGCCCGGCGAACAGCAAGGCCGTCACCACCGGCCCGAGCTCACGCAGCAGGGTCAGCGCCACCATCTGCCCGACCGCCTGTTCCGAGCCGTAGCTGCTGAGGATGTTGTAGCCCTGCAGCGCCAGCACCATGCCGATGAAGATGCCGGAAACCACGACGATCGCCAGCGACAGCACGCCGACCGAATAGAGCTGCTTGACCAGCAGGGCCAGGCCATTGTGCAGCCCGCTGCGGCCGAACAGCGCGTGCACGAGGAAGATCGTCGAGCGCCCCAGTGCCGCCAGCACGTCCAGGCCGGCACGCCCGAGCAGGACAATCCGGTCCAACAGCGAACGCTTACGCATCGGTGCCTCCCAGCAGGTCGTCGGCATAGGCCGGGGCAGGAAAATGGAACGGCACCGGACCGTCGGCCGAGCCCTTCATGAATTGCCGGATGCGCGGATTGTCCGACTCCATCAGCTCCGCCGGCGCCCCCTGGCCGAGCACCTGGCCGTCGCCCACCACGTAGATGTAGTCGGCGATGGAAGCGGTTTCGGCCAGATCGTGGGAGACCACGATACTGGTGATCCCCAGGCGTCGTTGAGCAGGCGAATCAGGCGCACCAGGACACCCATGGCGATGGGGTCCTGGCCGGCGAACGGTTCGTCGTACATGAGGATCTGCGGATCCAGGGCAATCGCCCGGGCCAGTGCGACGCGGCGCTTCATGCCACCGGAGAGCTCGTCGGGCATCAGCTCGACGGCACCGCGCAGCCCCACCGCCTGCAGCTTCATCAATACGATGTCGCGGATCATCTCCTCGGGCAGGCGGGTATGCACGCGCAGCGGGAACGCGACGTTCTCGAACACGTCGAGATCGGTGAACAGCGCGCCGCTCTGGAACAACACGCCCATCTGCTTGCGCATGTCGAACAGCTCGCTGCGCGAGAGGCTCGGCAGGTTGTTCCCGGCCACCCAGACCTCGCCCCGGGCGGGCATCAACTGGGCGGCGATCAGGCGCAGCAAGGTCGTCTTGCCACAGCCGGACGGCCCCATGATGGCCGTGACCTTGCCTCGCGGAATGGCGATATCGACGTTATCGAAGATACTCCGCTCCCCGCGCTTGAAGGTCACTCCCTTCAGCTCGACGGCGTAGTCGTTGCTGGCGCTCATCTGGTCTCCTTGCATGCAGTCTGCGAAACAGACGGCTCCCGGCCGCGCCAGGATACGTTCCGGCATGACCGTTTACGGCGGCGCACTATAGCACCGCGTCGATAGCCGCCCAACCGACGACCATTTCAGCAGATGACCGACCGCCTCCCCGTTCAGCTCCGATTCAGCTTGCGCAACGATGATCGACCGGCGCAACGGACAGCCGCGCCCTGCTACTTTTTCGATGAGCCACGCCCCGTTTCCCGCTATAATCGCCGCCTTTTAATCGGACGACCTCGCCAACGATGAGCCAGAGCAGCCAACTGATCGAGACCGCACAACGCACCATCCACCTGGAAATCGAAGCCGTGGAGCAGCTCAAGGCGCGCATCGACGAGCGCTTCGTCCAGGCTTGCGAACTGATCCTGAACTGCAAGGGGCGGGTCGTCGTGGTCGGCATGGGCAAGTCCGGGCACATCGGCCGCAAGATCGCTGCCACCCTGGCCAGCACCGGCACCGCCGCGTTCTTCGTCCACCCCGCCGAAGCCAGCCATGGCGACATGGGCATGATCACCCCGGACGACGTGGTACTGGCGCTGTCCAACTCCGGCACCACCAGCGAAATCGTCACCCTGCTGCCGCTGATCAAACGCCTGGGCATCACCCTCGTCAGCATGACCGGCAACCCCGAGTCCGTGCTGGCCAAGGCCGCCGCGGTCAACCTGGACGCCAGCGTCGCCATCGAAGCCTGCCCGTTGAACCTCGCGCCGACCTCGTCGACCACCGCCAGCCTGGTGCTCGGCGACGCCCTGGCCATTGCCCTGCTCGAGGCGCGCGGCTTCACCGCCGAGGATTTCGCCTTCTCCCATCCCGGCGGTGCGCTGGGCCGGCGCCTGCTGCTCAAGGTCGAACACGTCATGCACACCGGCGAGCGCCTGCCGAAGGTCCCGCGCGGCACTTCGCTGCGCGATGCGCTGCTGGAAATGACCCAGAAAGGCCTGGGCATGACCGTGATCGTCGAGGCCGACGGCCGCCTGGCCGGGATCTTCACCGACGGCGACCTGCGCCGTGCGCTGGACAAGGGCGTCGACGTGCGCCAGACCCGCATCGACGAGGTGATGACCGTCCACGGCAAGACCGCCAATGCCGAGATGCTCGCCGCCGAAGCGCTGAAGATCATGGAAGACCACAAGATCAGCGCGCTGGTGGTCATCGACGAGCAGGAACTGCCGATCGGTGCGCTGAACATGCACGACCTGCTGCGCGCGGGGGTCATGTAATGCACGAACAGCTCCTGCAGCGCGCCCGCGACATCCGCCTGGCGATCTTCGACGTCGACGGCGTGCTCACCGACGGTCGGCTGTACTTCCTCACCGACGGCAGCGAGTTCAAGACCTTCAACACCCTCGACGGCCACGGCATCAAGATGCTGATCAACTCCGGCGTGCGCACCGCGATCATCAGCGGCCGCAAGACCCCGGTGGTCGAGCGCCGCGCGCAGAACCTCGGCATCCAGCACCTCTATCAGGGGCGCGAGGACAAACTGGTGGTGCTCGACGAGCTGCTGGCCGAACTGCGCTTGAACTACTCTGAGGTGGCTTACCTCGGTGATGACCTGCCGGACCTGCCGGTGATTCGCCGGGTCGGCCTGGGCATGGCCGTGGCCAGCGCCGACGCGTTCGTCCGCGAGCACGCCCATGGCGTGACCCAGGCGCGCGGCGGTGAGGGTGCAGCGCGCGAGTTCTGCGAATTGATCATGCGCGCCCAGGGCACCCTGGCTGCCGCTCAAACCGCTTATCTGTAGAGGCCTCGATGTTTCGCAAACTGCGCTTCGCTGCCGTTCTCGTCCTGATCGCCGCCCTGCTGGTGGCGATCGGCTACTGGAACATCCGCCCGGAAAGCTTCATGCAGCAGCCAGCCACCGTCAGCGGCGAGGAGCCGGAAATCGACTTCTACGCGATCAACTCGCGCACCGTGCAGTATCAGCCCGATGGCAAGCGCCACTATGAAATGACCGCGGACAAGGTCGAGCACCTGCGGGCCAGCGAAGTCAGCCTGCTCACCCGCCCCGACCTGCTGGCCTATCGCGGCACCGAACTGCCCTGGCATGCGCGCAGCGAGCGCGGCGAAGTGTCTGCCGACGGCAGCGAGGTGGAGCTGATCGACCAGGTGCGCATCGAACGCACCGACGCCAAGGGACGACCGACGATCCTCACCACCAGCCGGCTGACCGTGCTGCCGGAGAAGGATTATGCCGAGACAAGCCAAGCCGTTAGAATCGAGGCCGCCAATGGCGTGACCACGGCAACCGGCATGAAAGCGTATCTGGATGACGGCAGGATGCACCTGCTGTCCAACGTAAGAGGCCAGCATGAGCTGCGTTAAGACCTTCCCCCTCCTGCTCGGTTTGAGCGCATTCCTGCTTGGCGCCACTGCCTGGGCGCTTCCCGAAGACCGCGACCAGCCGATCCGCGTGCAAGCCGATTCCGCCGAACTGGACGACAAGCAGGGCGTCGCGGTGTACCGCGGCGACGTGGTGATCACCCAGGGCACCATGAAGATCACCGGCGACACGGTGACCATCACCCAGGACAGCAACGGCGATGTCGAGGTCTTCACCTCCATCGGCAAGCCCGCCTACTACGAGCAGAAGCCGGCGGTGGACAAGGAAATCGTCAAGGCCTACGGCCTGACCATCCAGTATTTCGCCGCCAACGAACGCATCGTCCTGATCGACCAGGCCAAGGTGGTCCAGGAAGGCAACACCTTCGAGGGCGAGAAGATCGTCTATGACACCCGCCGCCAGATCGTCAACGCCGGCCGCGCGACCAACACCGACGTGACCACGCCGCGCCCGCGGGTGGACATGGTCATCCAGCCGCGCAAGAAGGAAGCGGCAGCGGAGCAACCCCAGTAATGACCGTCCTCAAAGCCCAGCATCTGGCCAAGAGCTACAAGAGCCGCCAGGTCGTGCGCGACGTCAGCCTGTCCATCGAGAGCGGCCAGATCGTCGGCCTGCTCGGCCCGAACGGCGCCGGCAAGACCACCTGCTTCTACATGATCGTCGGCCTGGTCAACGCCGACCAGGGCCGCGTGCTGATCGACCAGCACGACGTCACCCATCTGCCGATGCACGGCCGCGCCCGCGCCGGCATCGGCTACCTGCCGCAGGAAGCCTCGATCTTCCGCAAGCTGTCGGTGGCCGACAACATCATGGCGATCCTCGAGACCCGCAAGGACCTGGACCGCAGCGGCCGCCAGCAGGCCCTGGAAGGCCTGCTGCAGGAATTCCACATCAACCATATCCGCGACAGCCTCGGCATGAGCCTGTCCGGCGGCGAGCGGCGGCGGGTGGAAATCGCCCGCGCCCTGGCCACCGCGCCCAAGTTCATCCTGCTGGACGAGCCCTTCGCCGGCGTCGACCCGATCTCGGTGGGCGACATCAAGCAGATCATCCACCATCTCAAGGCCAAGGGCATCGGCGTACTGATCACCGATCACAACGTGCGCGAGACCCTGGACATCTGCGAGACCGCCTATATCGTCAACGACGGCCAGCTCATCGCCGAAGGCGATGCGCAGACCATTCTCGACAACCAGCTGGTCAAGGAAGTCTATCTGGGCCACGAATTCCGCCTGTAGAGCGGTTTTTTTGCTCGGCTCGGCCAATCGGCCCTAGGCAAAGGCTTCGCCAGCAGGCATATAATTTGCTTTCTGTCGGCGCCCAGCGCGTCACATGTCGGAACAGGCGCGGTTGCGCCGGCATAAAAGGTTCGAAGTCCTCTGCCATGAAACCATCGCTAGTCCTCAAGATGGGCCAGCAGCTGACGATGACGCCGCAGCTGCAACAGGCCATACGCTTACTCCAGCTTTCGACGCTCGACCTGCAGCAGGAGATCCAGGAAGCGCTGGACTCCAATCCCATGCTCGAGCGTGAGGAAGACGGCGACGATTACGACGGCGGCGACCCGATGGCCGAGACCGCCGATACGCTCGGCGACGGCGCCTCGCAGACCAGCGCCAGCCAGGACAGCCAGTACCAGGAACCCACGCATAGCGCGGAAAACCTCGACGACACGGAATGGGGCGAGCGCATTCCCAACGAGCTGCCGGTGGACACGGCCTGGGAAGACATCTACCAGACCAGCGCCAGCAGCCTGCCCAGCAATGACGACGACGAGTGGGACTTCACCAGCCGCACCTCCAGCGGCGTGAGCCTGCAGAGCCATCTGCTGTGGCAGCTCAACCTGGCGCCCATGAGCGATACCGACCGTCTCATCGCCACCACCCTGATCGACTGCATCAACGACCAGGGCTACCTCGAGGAGTCGCTCGAGGAGATCGTCGACTCCTTCGATCCCGAACTGGAGATCGAGCTCGACGAAGTCGAAGTCGTGCTGCGCCGCATCCAGCAATTCGAACCAGCCGGCATCGGCGCCCGCGACCTGCGCGAGTGTCTGCTGCTGCAACTGCGCCAGCTGCCCGAGCGGACCCCGTGGCTGAGCGAGGCCCAGCAGCTGGTCGGCGACTACCTCGACATCCTCGGCAGCCGCGACTACAGCCTGCTGATGCGCCGGCTCAAGCTCAAGGAAGACGAGCTGCGCCAGGTCATCGAGCTGATCCAGAGCCTCAATCCGCGCCCGGGCTCGCAGATCGAGGCGAGCGAGCCGGAATACGTGGTGCCCGACGTCATCGTGCGCAAGCACAACGACCGCTGGCTGGTCGAGCTCAACCAGGAAGCCATGCCGCGCCTGCGCGTCAATGCCCAGTACGCCGGCTTCGTCAAACGCGCCGACTCCAGCGCCGACAACACCTTCATGCGCAACCAGCTGCAGGAAGCCCGCTGGTTCATCAAGAGCCTGCTCAGCCGCAACGAGACGCTGATGAAGGTCGCCACGCAGATCGTAGAGCACCAGCGCGCCTTCCTCGAGCACGGCGACGAGGCGATGAAGCCCTTGGTACTGCACGACATCGCCGAGGCGGTGGGCATGCACGAGTCGACCATTTCCCGCGTGACCACGCAGAAATACATGCACACGCCGCGCGGTATCTACGAACTCAAGTACTTCTTCTCCAGCCATGTCAGCACCGCCGAAGGCGGCGAATGCTCGTCCACCGCGATCCGCGCGATCATCAAGAAGCTGGTCGCCGCGGAAAACCAGAAAAAGCCGTTGAGCGACAGCAAGATCGCTGGTTTACTGGAGGCGCAGGGCATCCAAGTGGCCCGCCGCACGGTCGCCAAGTACCGGGAGTCCCTCGGCATCGCACCGTCCAGCGAGCGCAAACGATTGCTGTGACCGGCCATCGATCGAACCGTTCCAGGTCGGCCGGTCCGCCAGCCTGCTCTTCGCACAAGGCAAAGGAGATAGCAGTATGCAAGTCAACATCAGCGGTGTTCATCTGGAAGTAACCGGCGCCCTGCGTGACTACATCGAGGAGAAATTCGACCGGCTCGCCCGGCATTTCGACCGCATCATCAACATCCAGGTGGTCCTGCAGGTCGAGAAACTCAAGCAGAAAGCCGAAGCGACCCTGCACGTCGCGGGCCGCGAAGTGGTGGCCAATGCCGAGCACGAGGACATGTACGCCGCCGTCGACCAACTGGTCGACAAGCTCGATCGCCAGCTGATCAAGCACAAGGAAAAACAGCTCGACCATACTCAGGGCACCGTCACCCGCTGACCCCTCCTATGATCCGACTCGAAAACATCCTGACCCCCGGACGTTCCCTGGTGAACGTCCCGGGCGGTAGCAAGAAGCGTGTCCTGGAACAGATCGCCAAGGTGATCGCCCAGGACCTGACCGATCTCGATGCCCAGACCATCTTCGAAAGCCTGATCGCCCGCGAGAAGCTGGGCTCCACCGGCTTCGGCAACGGCATCGCCATCCCGCACTGCCGGATGGTCGGCTGCAATGCGCCGCTGAGCGCGATACTGCGGCTGGAAACCCCGGTGGATTTCGACGCCATCGACGGCGTTCCCGTGGACCTGCTGTTCGTCCTGCTGGTACCGGAGGCGGCCACCGACGAGCACCTCGAACTGCTGCGCCAGATCGCCAGCATGCTCGACCGCGAGGACGTACGCCAGCGCCTGCGCCAGGCGCCCACCAACCAGAGCCTCTACCAGGTAGTGGTCGATGTGCAGAACGGCGCTTAGCGGAATGACCAGATGCGGCTGATCATCGTCAGTGGGCGCTCGGGCTCGGGCAAAAGCACCGCGCTGGACGTGCTCGAGGACAACGGCTTCTACTGCATCGACAACCTGCCGGCCGGGCTGCTGCCCGAGCTCGCCGAACGCGCGCTGCTGCATACCGAGCTGCTGCATCCGCAGGTCGCCGTGTCGATCGATGCGCGCAACCTGCCCAGCCAGCTCAAGCGCTTCCCCGAGTTGCTCGAGGAAGTTCGCGCACGGCACATCCAGTGCGACGTCATCTACCTGGATGCGGACGACGAGACGCTGCTCAAGCGCTTTTCGGAAACCCGCCGGCGCCACCCGCTGACCAACGAAAGCCGCTCGCTGGCCGAAGCCATTCACGACGAGGAGCAGCTGCTGGCAGCGATCGTCGATCATGCCGATCTGAAGATCGATACCACGCACCTGAACCTCTATCAGCTGCGCGATACGCTCAAGCTGCGCCTGCTCAACAAGCCCGAGCCCGGCACCGCCTTTCTCGTCGAATCGTTCGGCTTCAAACGGGGCATGCCGGTCGATGCCGACCTGGTGTTCGACGTGCGCTGCCTGCCCAATCCCTACTGGAAGGCGGAACTGCGCGACTTCTCCGGCCTCGACCAACCCGTCATCGATTACCTCGCGGCACAGCCCGACGTCGACGAGATGTTCCAGGACATCCACGCCTACCTGAGCAAATGGCTGCCGCGCTTCGCCGCCAGCAACCGCGCCTACGTGACCGTTGCCATCGGCTGCACCGGCGGCCATCACCGTTCGGTCTATCTGGCCGAGCGCCTGGGCCAGGCACTCAAGGGGCCGCTGAAGAATCTGCAAGTCCGCCATCGGGACCTTGCCTAGGAATACCTGCCGCCATGCCCGCCCGCGAAATCACCATCATCAACAAACTCGGCCTGCATGCACGCGCAGCAGCCAAATTCGTCGGTGTCGCCAACCGCTATCCCTGCGACATCCGCATCGGCCGCTGCCCCGCCAGCCTGGTGGATGGCAAGAGCATCATGGCCGTCATGATGCTGGCCGCCAGCAAGGGCACCACCTTGCATCTGCATACCGAAGGCGAGCAGGAAGAAGATGCGCTCGAAGCCTTGATCGGCTTGATCGAAGACTATTTCGAGGAAGGCGAATAGCAGGCTGTTGAAAAACGTAGGCGAGGCAGCCAGCGCAAGGCGCAACGACCAACGGGAGTAACAGCCGAAGGCTGGCCCGAAGGGTGAGCGTCAGCGAATCAAACAGGCGAAAAAGCGCAGTTTACGAGTGGTAAATGAGCATTTTGATCGGACTTGCGCACGAGCCTGTTTTTAACGCCGCGAT